>NZ_JBHLVZ010000019.1:0-144826 GCF_042433125.1 Muricoccus vinaceus
GGCCGAGGGACGGGGTTGGATACGTGCAAGCCCTTATCGCGCCGCGCAATCGCCGCGGCCTAGCCTTCGCGCGGGGCGGCAACCCCGGGCACGGCCGTTCCGCGCCCGGGGTTCGCCCGGAACAGGGTGGGCTCGCGGTCTCATGACGCTTGATGCTGGACGCTACCGGATCGGCTTCGACATCGGTGGCACCTTCACCGACTTCATCCTGCTCGACCGCCGCAGCGCGACGATCCGGCTGCACAAGTGCCTCACCACCCCGCAGGACCCCTCGGTGGGCGCGCTGGCCGGGCTGGGGGAGCTGGTGGAGGGCGCCGGGCTCGCCCTGTCCGACATCGCCGAAATCGTGCACGGCACCACGCTGGTGACGAACGCGCTGATCGAGCGCAAGGGCGCGACGCTGGGGATGATCACCAGCGAGGGCTTCCGCGACATCCTCGAGATCGGCACGGAGCAGCGCTACGACATCTACGACCTGTTCCTGCAATACCCGGACCCGCTCGTGCCCCGCCGCCGCCGCCTGGAGGTCGCCGAGCGCATGGACCGCGACGGGCATGTGGTGACGCCGCTCGACCTCGCCGCCCTGCGCCGCGCCGCGGCGCGGCTGGTGGCGGAGGGGGCCGAGGCGATCGCGGTTTGCTTCCTGCACGCCTATCGCAACCCCGCGCACGAGAAGGCGGCGGCGGCGGCGATCCGGGCGGATTTCCCGGGCCTCGCCATCTCCGTTTCCTCCGAGGTCGTGGCGGAGCTTTGGGAATACCAGCGCTTCGTCACCACCTGCGCCAACGCCTATGTGCAGCCGCTGATGGACCGCTACCTGCAGCGGCTGGAGCGGGAGCTGTGGACGCGCGGCTTCCGCGGGGCGCTGCGCCTGATGCAGTCCGACGGCGGCCTCGTCTCGCCTGAGACGGCCCGCGCCTTCCCGATCCGCCTGCTGGAAAGCGGCCCGGCCGGCGGCGGCCTGGCCACCGCCTTCTTCGGCGGCCTGGTGGACAAGACCGACATCATCTCCTTCGACATGGGCGGCACCACGGCCAAGGCCTGCATGATCGAGAACGGGCGCTGCGAGATCGCGCCCATGATGGAGGCGGCGCGGCTGCACCGCTTCAAGAAGGGCTCCGGCCTGCCCATCAAGGCGCCGGTGATCGACATGATCGAGATCGGCGCCGGCGGGGGCTCGGTCGCCGCGATCGACGAGGTGGGGCTGCTGAAGGTCGGGCCGCATTCGGCGGGCGCCGATCCCGGCCCGGCCTGCTACGGGCGCGGCGGCACGGAGCCCACGGTCACGGATGCCAACCTCGCCCTCGGCTACTACGACCCGGGCTTCTTTCTCGGCGGCCGCATGGCGCTCGACAAGGCGGCGGCGGAGGCGGCGCTGGAGGGGGTTGGCGCCAGGCTCGGGCTTTCGGCGGTGCAGACCGCCTGGGGCATCCACCGCACGGTGACCGAGAGCATGGCGGCGGCCGCCCGGATCCACATCATCGAGAAGGGCAAGGACCCCCGCCGCTACGCCATGGTGGGCTTCGGCGGCGCGGGCCCGGCCCATGCCGTGGAGGTCGCGCGCATCCTGGGCGTGGAGGAGGTGCTGATCCCGCCCGCCTCCGGCGCCGCCTCGGCCCTCGGCTTCCTCGCCGCGCCGCTGTCCTTCGAGCAGGTGCGCTCCTTCCCGCTTTCCATGGACGATGCCGGCGCGCCCGCGGCCATGGAGGCGGTGCTGGCCGAGCTGTCCCGCGAGACGGCGGCGATGCTGACCGCGGCCGGGGTTCCGGCCGCCGAGGTGACGGTGGAGCGGAGCGCCGACATGCGGCTCGCCGGGCAGTTGCACGAGATCAGCGTGCCGCTTCCCGCCGGCCCGATCACGGCGGCGGCGATCCCGGCGGTGCTGAGGGCCTTCCGCACGGTTTATTCCGCCCGCTTCGCCTCGGTCTATGAGGGGGTCTCGGCCGAGATCATCTCCTTCCGCGTCCGCGCCTCCGGTCCCGTGCCGGCGCTGGCGGTGGAGCAGTCGGGCACGCCGGCCGGCGGTACCGCCCGCAAGGGCAGCCGCATGGCCTGGTTCGGCGAGGCCTTCCACGACACGCCCGTCTATGACCGCTACGCCCTGGCGATGGGCGAGAGGGTGCAGGGCCCGGCCATCATCGAGGAGCGGGAAGCGACCACCATCCTCGGCCCGAAGGACAGCGTGACGGTGGGCGCCGCGGGCATGCTGCGCATCGCGGTGGGCGTGCCCGCGCCGATCGCCGCGCGCATCACCCCGGCGACGCCGATGGCGGAGGCCCGCGCGCTGATCGAGGCCGATCCGGTTTCGCTCGAGATCATGTGGAGCCGGCTGGTCACGGTGGTCGAGGAGATGTGGCACACGATCTGCCGCACCGCCTTCAGCCTCATCGTCTCGGAGGCGCAGGACTTCGCCTGCGACCTGCTGGACGCGACGGGCGAATCGCTGGCCCATTCGCCGCGCGCCATGCCGGTGTTCAACCTGACCCTGCCGCGCGCGGTGAAGGCGATGCTGGCGAAGTTCCCGGCCGAAACGCTGCGCCCGGGCGACGTGCTGATCACCAACGATCCCTGGCTCTGCGCCGGGCACCTCTATGACATCGCCGTCGTGACCCCCGTCTTCCATGAGGGGCGGCTCGTGGGGCTGCTCGGCACGGTCGGGCATGTCGGCGACATCGGCGGCATCAAGAACGGGCTGCGGGCGGAGGAGATCTTCGACGAGGGGCTGCAGATCCCGCCCAGCAAGCTCTACCGCGCGGGGGAGGCCAACGACACGCTGTTCGACCTGATCGGCGAGAACGTGCGCAAGCCCGAGGAGGTGCTGGGCGACCTGCACGCCTTCGTGGCGGCCAATGCGCAGGGCGCCGACCGGCTGCTGTCCTTCATGCGGGACTACGGCATGCACGACCTGCGCGCCCTGGCCGCCGTGGTGCAGGGCCGCGCCGAGCGCGCCATGCGCGACGCCATCCGGGCGCTGCCGGACGGCATCTACCGCTCCAGCGTCAGCAACAACATGCTGGGCCGCACGCTGCACTACCCGCTGGCGCTGACGGTGAAGGGCGACGAGATCGAGCTCGACTTCGCCGGCGCCCCGCCGCAGCTTCCGGTGGGCGGGCTGAACTGCACGCTCAGCTACACCATCGCCCACGGCTCCTATCCGCTGAAATGCATCCTCAGCCCGCAGGTCCGCAGCAATGCCGGGTGCTACCTGCCGATCACGGTGAAGGCGCCGGAGGGGTCGGTGCTGAACTGCCAGCGCCCGGCGGCCGTCGCGCTGCGCACCCGCACCGGCTGGTACCTGGCCCCCAACATCTTCCGCGCCCTGTCCGGGGCCGCGCCGGACCGGGTGCAGGCGCATACCGGCCTGCCCGTCTCGGTGAAGGTGCACGGGCTGGACAAGGAGGGACGGCTTTATGCCGACCATTTCTTCATGGGGGGCGGCCAGGGCGCGGGGGAGCGGGGGGACGGCAAGTCCGCGCTGCTCTGGCCCACCTCCGCGGCCAACACCTCCGTCGAGCTGTTCGAGACGCGTTCCCCCGTGCTGGTGGTGGAGAAGTCGCTGGTGGAGGATTCCGGCGGGCCGGGCCGGCACCGCGGGGGGCTGGGCACGCGCACCCGGATGCGCAAGCTCTATGACGACGGGCTGCCCACCCAGGCCAGCGTCGCGGCCGAGGGGGTGGGGGTGGACTCCCCCGGCCTGTTCGGCGGGCTCCAGGGCGGTGCCGCGCGGGGTGCCGTGCTGGACCGCCGGGGCAACCTGATCCGCGACTGCGGCACCGGCGAGCTGGTGACGCTGGCGGACACGAGCGAGATGATCGAGATCCGCCTTTGCGGCGGCTCGGGCTTTGGCGACCCGTCCGGGCGTCCCGCCCGGCTCGTGGAACAGGACGTGCAGGACGGCTATGTGAGTGCCGGCACCCTGCAGGCGACACAGGCGGCCGAGTAGCGGCACCGCGGAACAGGAGAACGACGCATGCATCGCCGGAACTTCCTGCTGGGCGCGAGCGGCCTGGTGGCCGCATCCTCCCTCGATCCCGCCTTCGGGTTCGAGCGCGAGGGGAACCGCCGCATCCTCGTGTTCTCCGGCAACCAGCCGGTGCCGATCCTGGACCCGCACCAGCGCTACGACTGGTCCACGCGGATGATGCAGCGCTGCCTCTATGACGCGCTGGTGCGCTACGAGGGCAGCCCGGCCAAGGTGATTCCCTGGCTGGCCGAGCGCTGGGAAACCAGCGAGGACGGCAGGGGCTGGACCTTCCACCTCGTCGGCAACGCGAAGTTCCACAACGGCGACCCGCTGGATGCCGAGGCCGTGCGCTATTCCTTCGAGCGCGGGCTCAAGCTGAACAAGGGCATTTCCTGGATGCTGTCCAAGCACCTGCGCCCCGGCAGCGTCGCGGCGGTGGATGCGCGCACCGTGCGCTTCACGCTGGAGCAGCCCTATCCCGACTTCCTGTCCTTTCTGCCACTCTGGTTCGTGGTGAACCCCAGGCAGGTGGTGGCCAATGCGGAGGGCGAGGACGAGGGCCAGAAATGGCTCACCAACGCCGAGGCCGGCTCGGGGCCCTTCCGGATCAAGCGCTGGGACGGGCAGACCGTGATGTCGCTGGAGGCGGTGCCCGACTACTGGAAGGGCTGGCCGATGGCCGAGGCGGACCGCCCGGCCGGCGTCATCTACCGCGTGATGCGCGAATCCGCCCCGCGCAAGGCCGCCCTCCAGCGCGGCGAGGTGGACGTGGCCGCCGGGCTGACGCCGGACGACCTGGAGCAGCTGGAGAAGATGCCGGGCATGGTCGTGACCAACGACCCCGGCGCCGCGCCCTTCAGCATCATGCTCAACACCCAGAAGGGGCCGACGGCGGACGTGAACTTCCGCAAGGCCCTGGCCCATGCCTTCGACTACGAGGCGCTGATCACCATCCACAAGGGCGACGCGCAGCTGATGGACGGGCCCTTCCCGCCGGTCACCGCGGGCCGCATCGCCTGCGACATGCCCCGTCAGAACCTGGAGCTGGCGCGGCAGTATCTGGCGAAGACCCCGACGCCGGAGGGCGGGATCGAGCTGGAGTTCCTGCACATCGCCGGCCACGAGGTGCAGCGCCAGATCGGGCTGGTGCTGCTCGCCGCGCTGCGGCCGCTGAACATCAAGGTCAACCTCGTCGCGCAGCCCTGGCCCACCCTGATCGGCCGTGGCGCCTCTCCCGAGACGGCGGCGGCGATGACGGCGGTCTATGTCACCCCCGTCACCACCTCCCCCGACACCGTGGCCTCCCAGTACGCATCCTCCGCGGCCGGGCAGTTCTGGGGCATCCACCACCTGCGCGACGCCGAGATCGACCGCATGGTGGCCGAGGCGGCGGTGGAGCTGGACCAGGCGAAGCGCATGGCCACCTATGCCGCGATCCAGCGGCGGATCGTGGACCTGCAGCCAGTGATCTTCGGCATGACGGCCAACCAGCGCTGGGCGCTCCGCCCCTATGTGAAGGGCTTCGCCCACCAGCCCCTGAACCTGACAGGCGAGGTGGACCTTTTCCCGCTCTTCGCCGCCCGGGCCTGACCATGCTGCGCCTCCTCGCCCGGCGCATCGCCTATGTCGCGCTGATGCTGGGCGGGCTGGTGCTGATCACCTTCGTCATCTCCAACGTCACCCCGGCCGATCCCGCCGCCCTCGCGGCGGGGCCGGACGCGACGCCGGACATGGTGGCCACGCTGCGTCAGGAGTACGGGCTGGACCGCCCCTTGCCGGAGCAGTTCGTCCGCTATGTCGGCGACCTCCTGCATTTCCGCCTCGGCCGTTCCATCCAGAGTGGCAACGAGGTGACGGACGACCTGGCGCGCTATCTTCCGGCGACCCTGGAGCTCGTTCTGCTGGCGATGGGCTTCGCCTGCGTCGTGGGCATCCCGCTCGGCGTGCTCTCCGCGGTGCGGCGGCATTCGGCTTTCGACCACCTGATCCGCGTGCTGGCCGTCTCGGGCGTGGCTCTGCCGGCCTTCTGGATCGCGCTGCTGCTGCAACTGGTGCTGGCGGTGTGGATGGGGTGGCTGCCCACGGGCGGGCAGCTTTCCATCGCGGCGGATCCGCCGCCCGTGGTCACGGGCATGGTGCTGCTGGACGCGCTGCTGGTCGGGGAATGGGCCACGGTTTCGGACGCCGCGGCCCATGCGGTGATGCCGGCCTTCGTGCTGTCGCTGCCCTGCCTCGCCTCGGTGCTGCGCGTGAACCGGGCGGAGATGATCGAGGTGCTGGGTTCCGACCATGTCACCGCGGCCCGCGCCCATGGGGTGGCGCCGGGGCGCGTGGTCGGGTTGCTGGCGCTGAAGAACGCCATGCTGCCCACGATGGCCATGATCGGCCTGCGCTTCGGCTGGATGCTCGGCAGCACCGTGCTGGTGGAGACCGTGTTCGACTGGCCGGGCCTGGGCCTTTATGCCGTCAGCTCCGCCATCGCCTCGGACTTCAAGCCGGTCATGGGCGTCACCCTTTGCATCGGGTTGCTCTTCATGCTCGCCAACCTCCTTGTCGACCTCGCCTATGGCTGGCTCGACCCGCGGACGCGCGGCGCATGAGCGCCACGGCCGCGCCGGGCCCCCGCCTCGCACGGTTCCGCGCGGAATACGCGGGCGTGCTGCGCCAGGGGCGCTTCTTTGCCTGGACCTTCGCGCGCAGCCCCTCCGCGCTGCTGGGGCTCGCGCTCGTGGCCGCCTTTCTGCTGCTGGCGGCGATCGGCCCCTGGATCGTGCCCTATCCCGAGGACGCGCGCGGCGCGGTGCACCTGGCCAACCGTCTGCAGCCGCCCTCCGCCAGCCATCTCTTCGGCACGGACGAGATGGGGAACGACATCCTCACGCGCGTCATCACGGGCACGCGCACCAGCTTCTGGATCGGGCTGACCATCACGGGGCTGGCCGCGCTGGTCGGCGTGCCGCTCGGGATCATGGCAGGGTATTTCGGCGGGAGGGTGCGCTCGGTCATCATGCGGGTGACGGACGTGTTCCTCGCCGTGCCCGGCCTGGTGCTGGCCCTGGCCATCGTGGCGTCGCTGGGGCCGGGCATCCTGCATGGGGTGCTGGCGCTCGCGGTGGTGTGGTGGCCCGGCTATGTCCGGCTGATCGAGGCCAAGGCGCTGACCCTCCGTTCGGAGGCCTATGTGGAGGCGGCGCGCACCATGGGCGCTTCCCACCGCTGGATCCTCTGGCACCACATCCTGCCCAACTGCGTCAGCCCGCTGGTGGTCAAGGCGAGCATGGACATGGGCATGGCGATCCTGGCCGCCGCCTCGCTCGGCTTCGTCGGGCTCGGGGCCAAGCCCCCGGCGCCGGAATGGGGGGCGATGATCTCCGTGGGCCGGACCTTCATGCCGGACTGGTGGTGGTACCCGGCCTTTCCGGGGCTGTTCATCTTTCTCACCGTTCTCGGCTTCAACCTCTTCGGCGACGGGCTGCGCGACACGCTCGACCCGCGGAGCGCGAGGGGATGAGCCTGCTCGAGATCGAGGACTACCGCCTCGCCTTCGACGGCTTCGAGGGGCGCGCCCATGTTCTGGACGGCATCAGCCTTTCCGTGGAGGCCGGGGAGGCGGTGGGCGTCGTGGGCGAGACCGGCTGCGGCAAGTCGGTGCTGGCCCGCAGCATCCTGCGCCTGAATCCGGCGCCGCCCGCGCGCGTGACGGGCGGTGCGATCCGCTACGACGGCGCCGATATCCTGGCCATGGACAAGGCGGCGCTGCGGAGGATGCGGGGCTCGGACATCGGCATGGTGTTCCAGGATCCCGTCACCTACCTCAACCCCGTGTTCACGATCGGCCAGCAGATGGCCGAGGTGCTGCGGGCCCACGACCGGCGCCTGTCGCGCGCCGCCATCCGGGCGCGCAGCGTCGCGCTGCTCGAATCCGTGCGCCTGCCGGAGGCCGGCGCGCTGCTCGGCCGCTATCCGCACGAGCTGTCCGGCGGCATGCGCCAGCGCGTGCTGATCGCCGAGGCGCTGGCCGGCAACCCGCGCCTGCTGATCGCCGACGAGCCCACCACGGCGTTGGACGTCACCATCCAGCGCCAGGTGCTCGCCCTGATCGCCGATCTGGTTCGCCGCATGGGCCTGACGCTGATCCTGATCAGCCACGACCTCGGCGTGATCGGTGCCATCTGCCGCCGCATCGTCGTGATGTATGCGGGCAACATCGTGGAGGACGCGCCGGCGGAGGCGCTGTTCGGCCGCCCGCTGCACCCCTACACGCGCGGCCTGCTGGCCGCGATCCCCGACCTGAAGCGGCCGGACCACCTGCCGGCGAGCATTCCCGGCAGCATCCCCAACCTGCGGCAGCCGCCGCCGGGCTGCCGGTTCCACCCACGCTGCCCGCTCGCCATGCCGGTTTGCGCGAAGGTGAAGCCGGTGCTCGCCCCCGCCGGGGATGAGGCCTCGCACCGCGTCGCCTGCCACGCGGTGGCGACGGGGACGGCGCTGGGGGCGGCGGTGCCCAGCGCGGTTCCGGCATGACGGCGCCGCTGCTCAGCACGGAGCGCGTTTCCGTCCGCTTCGGCACGAAGCTGGCGGTGGAGGATGTCTCGATCGCCCTCGCGCCCGGCGCCACGCTGGGGCTGGTGGGTGAGTCCGGCTCGGGCAAGTCCACGCTGCTTCGTGTTCTGTTGAAGCTTCAGCCTGTCTCGGCGGGACGCGTGCTGCTGGACGGCGCGGACATCACCGGGATGCGGGAGCCCGACCTGCGGCCCTTGCGGCAGGCCGTGCAGGTGGTGTTCCAGAACCCGCACTCGGCCCTGGACCCGCGCAGCACGGTGCATGATTCGGTGGCGGAGCCGCTGCGGATCCTGGGCGGCCGGAACCGCCGGGCGCTGCGCGACGACGTGCTCGGGCTGCTGGCGGATGTGGGCCTTGGGGCGGAGTTCCTGTGGCGCTACCCCCACGAGCTTTCGGGCGGGCAG
The DNA here is from genome assembly GCF_042433125.1 of Muricoccus vinaceus. Taxonomy (NCBI): domain Bacteria; kingdom Pseudomonadati; phylum Pseudomonadota; class Alphaproteobacteria; order Acetobacterales; family Roseomonadaceae; genus Muricoccus; species Muricoccus vinaceus. Next base: position 8,932 of record NZ_JBHLVZ010000019.1, read on the forward strand.
AAGCAGCGCGTCTGCATCGCCAGGGCCCTGGCGCCCAGGCCCCGCGCCCTGCTGCTGGACGAACCGACCTCGGCCCTCGACGTTTCGGTGCAGGCGCAGATCGTCGATCTGCTGCAAACGCTGCAACGCCGCCATCAGCTCACTTACCTGTTCGTTTCCCACAATCTGGCGGTGGTTCGGCTCCTTTGCCGGCAGGTCATGGTGCTGCGCGAGGGCAAGGTCGTGGAGGAGGGGCCCGTGGAACAGGTCCTGGAGCAGCCGCGCGAGGCTTATACGCGCGCTCTGCTGGATGCCGTGCTGTCTCCCGGGATCACGTCGCTCCCCTGAGGCGGCTTGCCGTGAGGTGAGGGTCGGATGGACTGTGCCCCGGCATTCCCGCACGTCCCGATTTTGCCATATCGGATCAACCCATTGTTTTGCGTAAAAAAAGGCCTTTGATGGAATGCCGATTGCGCGAGTTTATGTGAGATAATGCACGGACCGGTTGAAAATTAAAAAATGATAGAATACTGATCACATCTTGGAGATTGCGCTTGGGTTACGAGCGATGTCTGCTCGTTTCGTTCACGCGATCAGCAGGAGGTGCTAATGGCCTACATCGGACATGTTGCCCCGGCCAAGGGCCAACTCGCCTGGGGCAGCGCAGGCGTCAGCCCGCAGGTTATCCTCCCTTCTTCGGTTCGCTACGCCAACCTGCAAGGCGAGTTCGACGCATCCGCCGCGATCTGGTGGGCCCGCATGGCACCGCTGGGCCGGCCCAGCTTCACGGATGGCCTGCTGAGCGACATCGGCCAGATGCACCGCGACCTGACCCGCATGATGGAGGCCGCGCCAGGCTCCGTGCGGCACGTGGTGCTCGGCTCCTCCGTGCCCGGCATCTACAATCTCGGCGGCGACCTCGCCCTTTTCGCGCGGCTGATCCGCGCGGGCGACCTCGAGGGGCTGCGCCATTACGGCCATGTCGCCGTCGAGGCGATCCACCGCAATCACACGGCCTTCGGCCTGCCCGTGACCACCATCGCCCTGATCCAGGGCGACGCCCTCGGGGGCGGATTCGAGTGCGCGCTGGCGCATGACGTGATCGTCGCGGAGCGCAGCGCGAAGTTCGGCCTGCCGGAGGTGCTGTTCAACCTGTTTCCCGGCATGGGCGCCTATTCCTTCCTTTCGCGCCGCATCGGTCGAGTGGCGGCCGAGCGCATGATCCTTTCGGGAACGATCTACGGCGCCGCCGAGCTGCACGAGATGGGCCTGGTCGATGTGTTGGCCGAAGATGGGCAGGGCGAGCAGGCGGTGCGGGACTACACGGAGCGGACGGGACGCCGGTTCAACGCCCATCGCGCCCTTTTCGAAACCCGCCGGCGCGTGGAGCCCGTGACCCTTCACGAGCTGCGCCACGTGGTGGATGGCTGGGCCGAGGCGGCGCTGAACCTTGGCGAGGGCGACCTGCGGAAGATGCTCCGCCTCGCGGGCGCGCAGGACCGCCGCATGGCGGGCCTCGCTTCCGGCTGAAGCCCGGCTACCCGGCGCGGAATTGTGCCAGCGCCGCGCGCACGCGCTCGAACTCCGCCGCGATCGCGCCGGCGTCGTCCTGGCCGCGGCTGCGCAGCTCCGTCCCCGGGAGCTTCTGCGCGTCACGGCACAGCCGGTGCAGGCGGGCCGCGCCGATATTGGCGGAGATGCTGGACAGCGCGTGCGCCTGCCGTCGGAACGCCGTGTCGTCGCGGGAGGCGGCCGCGCTCGACAGCCCGTCCAGCAGCTCCGCGCCTTCGGCCAGGAAGTCGCCGGTCACCTCCGCCACGAAGACCTTGCCGCCCAGGCCGCCGAGCCGCTGCACCACCTGGGGGTCGAGCACGGGGAGGGGAGGTGGCGCGGCCTGCTGGGCCCACCCGCGCGCGTGGGGCGCGGCGGGCAGGGCGCCGTTGATCGCCTCCAGGAGCGCCTCGGGCTCGACCGGCTTGGTGATGAGCCCGTCCATCCCGGCGGCCAGGCAGCGCGCGCGCGTCTCCGGCGTCGCATCCGCCGTGAGGCCCAGGATGAGCAGCCGCGGGCCGGCCCCGACCTCGGTGAAGCGGTGCAGCTTCGTGGCCTCGATGCCGTCCAGCACGGGCATGTTGACGTCCATCAGGGCGAGGTCGTAGCCCGCCCCTTCGGCCGCCAGCGCCTCCAGCGCGGCTTCCCCGTCATTCACCAGCACGGCCTCGTGGCCCGCGCGCTGCAGGATGCGGGCCACCACCTTGCGGTTCACCTGGTTGTCGTCGGCGACCAGGAGGCGCAGCCGCGCGTCGGGTGGCGGAACGGGCTGTTCCCTGGCGATCGCGGGTTCTGGGGCGGCGCCCGCCATGCGAAGCGCCAGGGTGAGGTCCTGCGGCGTGCAGTCCGGCGGGACGACCCCGCCGGCCCAGCGGGCGGCCCCTCGAGGCAGGCGGTCGCGATCGGGCATGCCGACCAGCACGACCGGCCGGCCCGCCCAGGCGGGGAAAGCCAGGCTGGTCCCATCCAGGCCCGCCCCTGCCGCGACGGGCCCTGGCGGGAGGAGCCCGGCCTCGGCGATCAGGGGGCGGGCACCGGCCTCGGTGGCCTCCGCCACGCGCCGTGCGGCAATGCCGGCCTGCGCCAGGATGGGGTTGAGGCGTCCCGCGACGTCGTCCGAGGCGAGCAGCGCCACCTCGCCGGCCGGCGCGGCGAAGGTGGCGGCCTCCTCGAGCGGCTCGGCCTCGATCATGAAGCGGAAGGTCGCGCCCTGGCCGGGCATGCTCTCGACGCCCATCTCGCCGCCGAGCAGCGTGACCAGCCGGCGGCAGATCGCCAGGCCGAGCCCCGTGCCGCCGAAGCGGTGAACGATGTCCGCGTCGGCCTGGGCAAAGCTCTCGAAGATGCGGCCCTGCGCCTCCTGGGCGATCCCGATGCCGGTGTCGGAGACCTCGAAGAACAGCTGCACCAGGCCGCGGCTCGAGGGCGCGCCCCGCACGGCGATGGAGATGCCGCCCGCCTCCGTGAACTTGAGCGCGTTGCCGGCCAGGTTCAGCAGGATCTCGCGCAGGTGCCGGCGGTCCGCGCGAAGCCTCGCGGGCGAGCCGGTGGCCAGGTGAAGGCCGAAGGCAAGGCCGCGCTCCTGTGCCTGCGGGGCAAGGAAGCTGCGAAGGTCGAGCAGGAGGTCAGGCAGGCTGAACGGCTCCAGCTCGACCTTGATGCGTCCGGTCTCGATGCGCGACAGGTCGAGCAGGTCGTCCACGAGGTCGAGCTGCGCGCGCGCCGCACCGAGGATGGTGCGTGCCATGTCGCGCTGGTCCGCATCGAGGCGGCTGTCGCGCAGGAGGGCGCCCATTCCGACGATCGCGTTCAGCGGCGTGCGCAGCTCGTGGCTGACCGAGGCAAGGAACAGGCTCTTGGCCTGGTTCGCCTCCTCCGCCGCGCGGCGCGCATCCGACAGCTTGCGGATCAGCACGCCCGCATAGAGCGGCAGAACCACGAAGCCGCAGAGCAGACCGGCCGAGAGATGCGGCTGGCTGGACCAGAAGGGCGTTGCGGCGACGACCGCGGCGAAGCCTGTGACCGCCGCCACGGTCGCCACCCGCAGCCAGGGCAGGCCGAAGCGGAAGCCGTTGCCGAAGATGATCCAGAGATAGATGGGAACGAAGCTCGAATGCTCCTCCCCGCCGATCTGGAGGTACCAGGACAGGCAGCCGATATCGAGCAGCAGCGCCACGACCCGCCGCGGCGTGGATGTGCCGGGAAAGGCGAGGATATGGGCGAAGACCGCCGCCGCGGCGGCGCACCAGCCGGCCAGCGCGAGCAGCGCGGCATCCGGGTCGGGGCCGGGGAACAGGGCCTGGCACCCGAGCAGCAGGGCCGCGAAGCCGAGCCGGTTCAGGCTCATCTCGTGCTCGGAGTCCGGCCGTCCACGCAGGCGGGCCAGGCCCTCCCGCAGGCCGCGCATCGGGCTAGTCCCCTGCTCCGCGAAGGCCGGGCAGCTCCGAGGCCGGGTCCAGTTCGAGCGAGGTGCTGAGCACGCCGACCACCGTGCCGTCGGTCCCGCGCAGGGGAGCCTTCGTGGTCAGCAGGAAGGAGCGGTCCTCCGCGACCTCCCAGAAGGCGGCGACGCGCTGGCCGGTCTCGATCACGGCGCGGTCCTTGGCGCGGCTGAGGGCGGCGCGCTCGGCGCTCAGGAGCCGGGCCATGTCCTGCCCCACCAGCTCCGCGGCGGGCCGGCCGAGATGCCCGGCCATCCGGGCGTTCACGAACAGGCAGCGCCCGTCGCGGTCGGTCGCGGCGACGAGGGCGGGCAGGTCGTCGATTCCCGGGGACGCCACCGGCCGGGGCGCCACGGCCGCCGGCGGCAGCGCCAGCAGGTTGCGCGCCCGCGCGACGAACTCGAAGTGGTCCACGGGGCTCTGGAGGAAGTCGGTGGCGCCCGCCTCCATGGCCGCCTGCCGGAAGCCGCGGTCGTCATAGGCGGTGACCACCAGCACGGGCGCGGCCACGCGGGTGCGCAGCCCGCGGAAGCGCCGCGTGAACTCCGCGCCGTCCATTTCCGGCATCGAGTAATCGGTGATGACGAGGTCCACCGCGTTGCTTTCGAGCCACTCGAGCGCGTCGATCGGATTGGCGAAGCTTTCCACGATCACGTCGTCGGCGATCAGCCCGGCCAGGCGGGTGAAGATCGCCCGGTTGGTGGCGCGGTCGTCGAGGATGAGGATCAGGGGCATGGCGCGGACTCCTGTGCCGCTGTCTAGGGCTGCGCCGCGCCGGGCAGCGGGAGATCGATATGGCAGTCCAGCCCCGCTTCCAGCCAGTGCTGGGCCAGGTGCCCGCCGAGCTGGTTCTGAACCGTGGTCTGTAGCACGCGCGAGCCGAAGCCGCAGCGCGCCGGCTGCGCGAGCAGGGCAGGGCCTCCCGTCTCCTGCCAGCGCAGCGTCAGGCGGCGCCCGGCGTCATGGGTGACCGACCATTCGATCCGCACCATGCCCCCCGGCACCGACAGGGCGCCGTGCTTCACCGCGTTGGTCGCCAGCTCGTGCACCGCCATGGACAGGGGCTGGGCGATAACGGGCGGCACCATCACGGCGGAGCCCGAGATGACCGCGGTCGGCCCCAGGCCCCCGCTGGTCAGGAAGGGCGCCAGTTCCCCCTCCAGCAGCGTCCGCAGGTCGGCGCCGGACCAGCCGCTCAGCGTCAGCAGGGTCTGCGCGCGGGCCAGCGCGGCCACGCGGCCCTCCACTGCCCGCACATAGGTGGCCTGATCGGGCGCGCGGGTCAGGCGCAGGATGGCCTGGACCACGGTCAGGGCGTTCTTCGCGCGGTGATCCACCTCCCGGATGAGGAGGGTCTGGCGCATCTCGGCGTCCTTGCGCGCGGTGGTGTCCACATGCATGCCGACGATGGAGCCGCGGCTGCCCGCCCGGCCCGGCATCCGCCGGCCGCGGCCGTAGAGCCAGCGCGTTTCCTCCCCTCCGTCGCGGGTGCGGCGCCGGATGCGGAACTCGGCCTCGTATTCGCCGGTTTCGTCGGCATGGGCGAGGGCGGCGCGGAGGGGCGCCTGATCCTCGGGCACCACCAGAGCGACCAGGCGCTCCACCGTCGGGCGGGCCTCGGCCTCCAGGCTCGTGCCGAACAGGGCGTGCTGCTCGGGCGACCAGTCCTGCTCCTCGGTGCCCGGGTGCCACTCGAAGGTGCCGATCTCGGCCACCTCCTGCGCAAGGCGCAGCCGCCCTTCGGAGGCGCGCAGTTCCTCCTCCGCGGCCTTCAGGCCCAGGGCCTCGGTGCTCGCTTCCACGACCAGGGGTTCGGGCCCGCCGTCGCGCAGGTCCCAGGTCGTGGCGACGGTTGTCTGCTCCCCGTTGCGGCGGCGGTGGCGAACCTCGCCCTGCCAGCGGCCGGCCCGCATCAGCTCGGCCATCGCGGTGCGGCGGCCGCCATCCATGAAGCGCGTGCGGAGCAATTCATGCGCGACGCGGCCCACCGCCTCCGCCGCCGTGTAGCCGAACAGGCGTTCCGCCCCAGGCGACCAGTAGCGGATGACCCCCTCGGGCGTGCGGACAAAGACGGCGGCGGCTTCGAGCGCCATGCGTTCCGGCGAGGTCGGCAGGGCCTGGCCGCGGCCGGTGCGCGTGGCGGAGACGAGGCCGGTGCCGAGTGCGAGGCCGGCGACCGCCCCGAGTGGCGCGACGGTGGCGAAGGAGGCGGAGAGCGCCAGGCCGAGCGGCACCAGCGCCAGGCCGGTGAACAGAACCATCAGGCCGTGGCCATGGGACGCCGGGAGGAGCTTCCGGCCGTGGTCCGGGCGCGCCCGGGGCGGGATGGGCGTGGCGCGCCCTCCCGTAGGGCGCATGCCGGACATGAGGTTCCGCATCATCTCCGCCTGCCGCGAACGGCGTTGCCGGGAGCAGCAATGCCGTCCGGAGGGAAGAGGACGCGGGTCGTCATGCGGATGCACTCCTTGCGCGAAAGCCTCCGGGAGCACCGCCCACCTCCCCCAAAGCCGACAACTTCCAGAGATCAGAATCACAAGTTTGTGCAAATTATGCAAGTAAAAGCAGCAACGTTATATATTTAAAACAATCACAAGGACGCAATGAGGGGTGGGTGCTCCGCTCTCCGAACTCGGATGCTGGAACGCCCTTGTGGGGGAAAGGTCCGGTTCCGTGCGGCGATTCCTCGCGGAAGCGGCCCATGGTGGTTCCCTAAGGCGCGTTGCCGGCGTCGGTCATGACCGCGCGCCAGATCTGCGCCGGCAGCCCTCCGCCCGATACGCCGAGCATCGGCCTGCTGTCGCTGTTTCCGAGCCACACGCCGGCGACGTACTGCTCGGTGAAGCCGATGAACCAGGCGTCCCGGTTGGCGGTGGTCGTCCCGGTCTTGCCCGCTGCCCAGGCACCGGGATCCGCGGCCCTTCCGGTTCCCCGCTGCACGACGCCGGCGAGCATCTGCCGCATGAGTTCGGCATGCTGGGGCGGCATCACCTGCCGGATGTCCGACCGTGCCGGCGGGGTGCGGGTCAGCGTCTCGGTTCCTTCCGAGTCCTGGGCGCGGAGCACGGCGTAGGGCACGACCATCCTGCCGCGATTGGCGACGCTGGCGAAGGCGGCCGTGAGATCGACCAGCCTGGCCTCGTAAGTGCCGAGCGCGAGGTCACCCGCCTCGCCCGCCACCGCGCGCGCCACGTTCAGCCGCTCGATCGCCGTCCGGACTTCGGAGATGTTCTGCACCGCCAGGCGGACCGCGGCCGTGTTGGACGACTTTTCCAGGGCTTCGGCGAGGGTGATGTCGCCGAGGTAGCGGTTGTCGAAGTTCCTGACGGGCCGGCCTCCGAGCGTGAGCGCGGCGTCGCTCACCTTTGTCTCGGGGGTGCTGCCTTCCTGAAGCGCCGCCAGGTAGACGAACAGCTTGGCGATGGAGCCAGGCTGCCGCCTTGCCTGGGTGGCGTGGTCGAACTCCTTCAGCCTGTAGTCGCGCCCACCGACCAGCGCGACGACCGCTCCGTCGTACCGCATGACGACGACCGCGCCTTCCTCGATCTGCCTGGCCCGGGCGTTCTGCCGCAGGCCTTGTTCAAGGTGCCGTTCCGCCGCCGCCTGGATCCGCAGGTCCAGCGTCGTCGTGATGGTTCTCGTGCCCTTTCTGCCGGTGACCGTGGAATTGGCGCTGGCCTCGTTCTCCGCCCAGCGGGCGAACCATCCGATCTGCGTGCTGCGGGGATAAACGCCGCCCCAGGCGGACCTGGACGCGGCCACCGTCACGCCCTGTGCCTTGGCACGGTCCGCCACGCGCCGCGTCAGGTAGCCGGCGTCCACCATCTGCTCGATGACCCGGAAGCCCCGGTCACGCGATACCTCGAAGTTCCTGTGCGGATTGAAGCGGTTGGGTGCGGGCAGCAGCCCGACCATCATGGCGGATTCGAGGAGGCCGAGGTTGCGGGCATACTTGTTGAAGTACACGCGTGCCGCGGCCTCGATGCCATACGCGCTGCCGCCGAAGAAGACCCTGTTCAGGTAGACGAAGAGAATGTCCTCCTTGCTCAGGTTGAGCTCAAGGATCGGGGCGAGCACCGGCTCCTCCAGCAGCTTGCGGATGATCGGGCTGTGTTCCTTGAGGTAGATTTCCTTGATGGTCTGCTGCGTCAGCGTGCTGCCGCCCTGGGTGCGACCGGTGATCGTCGACCACACCGCGCGTGCCATGGCCCTCGGGTCCAGCCCCCAGTGCTCGTAGAAGCGGCGGTCCTCGCTGGCCACCAGCGCCTCGACCAGATGCTTCGGCAACTGAGCGAATGGCACGGGGGGGCCGTAGTACGCACCGCGCGCGCCAATGAAATCCCCTTGCTGGTTGAGCAGCCTCACTCCGTCCGCGCGGTTGTCGGTGATCAGCCGGCTTGCGTCAGTGAGCTCGAGCGCGTCGGCGGTGCGGGGAGCCGCGGCTGCGAGGCCCAGCAGCGCAAGGAAGCGTCTGCGATCCAAGGTGCTGTCACGTGGCGTGGACACGGGCTGTGCATGCCTATCGAGGAAGGAGGGATGTCGGAGGTTCTCAACACCATGCGGCATCGGACGGTGGAAGGCGCTACGACGCCGGTCAGCACATCGTGAAGTGATCATGGCCATGCCGCATGCGCCGGCTTGGATGCGGGGGCGTGGACCTGTTCGGCAGCCAGCCGGCATCAAGGATCGCAGCCGAAGCTCGGCCGGCGGCGCGGTGCCACATGGTTGCGTGGCGCCGGATGGGCCGCACCTTGCCCGCGACCGTGCCGGGCCGGTGCCGAAGGGACGCGGTGCCAGGTGCTGGTGGTTTTGTCAGCGTGGCGGCGACAGGCCTGCTGGCGCCTCACACAGGCGAGGATGCGATCTTCCTGGCCCTCGCGACGATCTCATCCCTCAAGGGCAGTCTGATCCGGTGATGGATGCCTGGAACCCCGTGGGCCCTCGGGGTGGCTGCGGCGCAGGCCTTCGCGGAGGCTGGCGCTTTGCTCATGCAGGGAAACGCCGCGCATGTGAGAACTGCTTCGGCGATCCAGCCAGGCAAGACGGCCATGGTGGACGGCGGAGCGGGAGAGGACGCGGCCCTCAGCGATCACCCGTCTTGCGGCTGCTTTGAGTGGCCTTGCTCACGCCGCCTTGCTTGCCGCCGTCGTTGTGGCTGCCGCCGGGGCGCGCGTCCTTGGCGTTCGGCTTGCCACCACTGGCATTCTTGCCGCCCTGAGGAGCGCGGCCCGCGGGCGGGAGCGGGGGAAGGTTCGCCATGATTGTGCCTCGTGAATGCCGTGGACGTGAAAGGCGCAGCCAACGAGGCGAAGATCGCCTTGTTCGAGCTGGAAACCGCCGCTGTGCGGGCGTGGGCTTGCAGGCGAACGCTTCACCATGGACAACCATAGCCTGCGTCATGCGGAACGCCAACTCGGACCGCGGCAGGCCTTGGACAAGGATGGTGCCGGAAGAGATCGGGAGGCCACGGGTTCGTCGCGGGCGGTGTGCCGCGATGATCGCGCACGGGCGCGAGTGGCCGTGATGAGAGCGGGGTCGTGCGGCGAGCTCGAACAGCCAGGCGGTGAGCATCGTTCAAGCTCCACCATCCGTCGCGCTGCGTTTCTCCGCCTGTTGAGCCAGCACCCCCGGGATGACGTTTTCCTCACGGTGCGTGAACAGGCCTTCCCGAGGATACCGCACGGGCGCGCAGCGCTTCGTTCTGCGGCATTCATCCCGGACTTACCTGCATCCACTCGCGAAGCTTGGACCACCTCCTTCGGGTGTTCCTGTTCTTGACGGCGATGCCGAGCGCGCGCCGTTGCCCCACGAGCACGACGAGGCGCTTGCCGCGGGTGACGCCGGTGTAGAGCAGGTTTCTGGCCAGCATGGCGTAGTGCTGGGTGGTGAGCGGGATCACCACGGCCGGGTACTCGGAGCCCTGGGCCTTGTGGATGGTGGTGGCGTAGGCCAGCACCAGCTCGTCGAGCTCCCCAAAGCCGTAGGCGACCTCGCGCCCCTCGAAGCGGACGGTGAGCTCGCCCTCCTCCAGGTCGATGCCCGAGATCACGCCGAGGTCGCCGTTGTAGACATCGCGGTCGTAGTCGTTGGCCACCTGCATGACCTTGTCGCCCGGGCAGAAGGTCCAGCCGAAGCGCTCCACCCGCAGCTCGCCCGGCGGGTTCAGCGCGGCCTGAAGCTCAATGTTGAGCGAGCGCGCGCCGAGGCCGCCGCGGTTCATCGGGCAGAGCACCTGCACGTCGCGCACGGGGTCGAGCCCGAAGCGGGCGGGGATCCTCTCCCGCACCACGGTCAGCAGCTTGCGCACGCCCTCCTCGGGGTCGGCAGCGTCCACGAAGAAGAAGTCCGACCCCTCGCCCTGGCGGAGCTCGGGCATCTGGCCCTGGTTGATGCGATGCGCGTTGACGATGACCTGGCTCTCGGCGGCCTGGCGGAACACCTCTGTGAGCCGCACCACCGGGAGGGCGCCCGAGCCGATGATGTCGGCCAGCACCTGCCCAGGCCCGACGGAGGGCAGCTGGTCCACGTCGCCCACCAGCAGCAGGGCGGCCTCGTCCGGCAGCGCCCGGAGAAGGGCGCGCATGAGCGGCACGTCCACCATGGAGGTCTCGTCCACCACCAGGAGCTGGCACTCCAGCAAGCGCTCCTCGCCTCGTTTGAAGCCACCGGTCTTGGGGTCGGTCTCCAGCAGGCGGTGGATGGTCCGGGCCTCCAGCCCCGTGCTGTCGGACAGGCGCTTGGCGGCGCGGCCGGTGGGGGCGCAGAGCGCCACCTCCACACCCTTGGCCCGGAGCACCCGCAGGACCGAGTTCACCAGCGTGGTCTTGCCCACGCCGGGGCCGCCGGTGATCACCAGCAGCTTGGAGCGGGTGGCCAGCGCCAGGGCCTCGCGCTGGCTGGGGGCGAGCAACAGGCCGGTTCTGCCCTCCACCCAGGGGATGGCGCGCCCGGCATCGATGGCGGGCCAGGGTGGCGCCCCCTGAGCAAGCGCCCGCAGCCGCTCGGCAATGGCCTGCTCGGCGCGGTACAGGCCCGCCAGGAAGACGCAGCGCTCGCCCTCCAGGGTGTCGGCCACCACCTCGCCGGCCTCGAGCTCCAGCTCGAGCGCGGTCTCGATGAGGGGAGGAGGCACCTCGATGAGGGCCGCCGTTTGGGCGGTGAGTTCCGCGAGCGGCAGGCCGCAGTGGCCCTCGCCGGTGGCCTCGGCGAGCGCGAAGGAGATGCCGGCGCGCACCCGGATCATGGCGGTGGGCTCGATGCCGAGTTTCTGCGCCACGAGGTCGGCGGTGCGAAAGCCGATGCCGCGGATGTCGCGGGCAAGCCGGTAGGGGTTCTCGCTGATCACCTGCACCGCATCGGCGCCGTAGGTCTTGTAGATCCGCACCGCCCGCGAGGTGCCGACCCCGTGGGCGTGCAGGAAGAGCATGATCTCGCGGATCACCTTCTGCTCGGCCCAGCCCGCGACGATACGGGACGCCCGCTTGGGGCCGATGCCCGTGACCTCGCGCAGCCGCCCGGGCTCGGCCTCGATCAGGTCGAAGACCTGCTCGCCAAAGGCGCGCACCAGCTTCTTGGCGTAGACCGGGCCGATGCCGCGGATCATGCCGGAGCCGAGGTAGCGCTCGATGCCCTCGAGCGTGGTGGGCGGGCTCGCCTTGAGGAAGCCGGCGCGGAACTGCAGGCCGTGGGCGCGGTCGTTGAACCAGGTGCCGGAAAGCTGGACCCATTCGCCTGCGGCGATGGTAGCGGCGTGCCCCACCACCGTGACCAGGTCCTTGTGCCCGCGCGCCTTGACCCGCAGCACGCAGAAGCCGTTCTCGCCGTTGTGGTAGGTGACCCGCTCCACCAGGCCAGCCAGCGCTTCGGTGGGCGCGGCCTGCGCGACGGCCTGGCTCACCTGCTTACCCAACCAGCAACAAGGCCTTCGGAGCAGGGGAGGGCAGGGATCTTGGCCATGTTGGTGGAAATGCGCCTGACGGGAATGCCATGTGATTCATCTCGCCTATGTGGGCTGCAGCGCCCTCTTCATCGAGGGGCAGACGGTCAACACCGTGGGCATGGTTTTGCTCGCTGCTTAAGAGCCTGACCGGGTGAGGTGCTTCAATGGCCGATCGGCAGCCGACTGATCTCACAGGTGGTCAAAACGCCTGTGCCACACGGCCTGCGCCTGTTCGGGTGCAGTCGGGTCTGACGCAGTTCAGCACGGCGCGGCAGCGTTGCGCGGCTGTGAGTGGTCCTTCCGATTTGCTGGCAGATCGCCCGTTATCTGACTGGTGGTTGCCGTGTTGAACAGACTTCTATCAACCTTAATTGGAACGCCCTGCCCCTATCCTGTTCCGCGCCGAGACGGCTTGTTCCATCACCGTTGTCACAACACCGGCCACGCCCGCTGGACAGAGTTGTGGTCCGTGATTGACGAGGTCCTGCGGTCGCCGTCGGTTCCGCAGGAAGAGGCTACGCTGCGCCGAACTCCTGAATGATGGCGGCCCTTACCAGGGGCTGGTCGCGCGGCGTGACCATGGAAGGGGAGGGTTCATCCTCCGCTTCCACCATGAAAGTGAAGAAGCCGACTTTGGTGCGGCGTGCCGCTGACCCAGGATAGCGGGGGCCCAGAGCCCGAATATTTATCGAGGCAGGTGGGCGTCTGTTTGAACAGGCACGATCAATGCGCCGGGGGGACGAGCAACGATGGTCGCCACCTCCCCGCCCCCCGATGCATCCCCGCCACATGCCAGGCCGCAAGCGGCGGGGCCGACCCTTCTCCTACTTGAGGTGCTGAGCCAGGTGCTTGTTCATCTCGAACATCGTCACCTTGTCCTTGCCGAACACCTTCTTCAACTTGTCGTCCGCAAGGATCTCTCGGCCGTCCTTCGGATTCTGCAACTTGTTTTCCTTGATGTAGGCCCAGACCTTGCTGACCACTTCGCCGCGGGCGAGCTTCTCGCTGCCCACCACCGCCGCCAGATCCTCGGACGGCTGGAGGGGCTGCTGGAGCGCGTTGGGCTTGTTGCCCTTCGCGGGCTTGGCAACCTTGGTCGCTTTCACGGTTCCGGCATCTTCGGATGCCTTCTTCTCGGATGCCTTGGGGGCTGCTTTGTTGGGCATTGTTGTACTCCTGCGCACTCATGCTGATGCTGCCCTGAGGTCCGCTGTCAGCAGGGATAGGAGCGCAACGGCTGCTCTCTCCGCCGGTTGCCCTTGCGTGGTGGTGGTCGCCAAATCCTCCCGAGAACCATGGAGGGGGGCCTGAAAGCGGGTCTGGTCGTGGCTGTTGATCACGGGGGTATGGCCCCGCGGCGCTTGCCGGATGTCGGAATGCAGCCAGCGCACCTCGTTTGCAACATCTGTCGAAAGGATCCTCGCCACCTCCCTGCGGTACGCACCTCCGCGACACGTGGTTTGATGATTGTTGGCGGCGGTGCTGCGTGGGCAGGGCGTCGGCGGGGGCAGATGCCCCGAGATGCGGTCACGGGCGCGAACTGGGCCGGGCCTCCCGACGCGGCTACCTCAAGCCAGGCGGACCGGCGTCGCCGGCGGCGATGGCGCCCGAGGCGGCCGCGGGGTCCACAGGCTCGCCGCCTCCCACAGGCGTGGCCTTGTCCGCCGCCGCGACGAAGCGGCGAACGCACAACAGGGGCACGGCTTCTGGCCGGCCTGGAATTCCACAGATGGTGCCGGGCTGAACGGCGGCCTGTTATGATCCAGTGCCCGGCGAGCCGGCGCGCCTGGTCTCCGCCTGTGCCTCCAGCTCGGCTGCGCGCGACAGTTCCTCGTTGAAGCCCATCAGCCGGAAGTCCGTCATCCGCATGGGATAGAGGATGCCGTCCAGATGATCGTTCTCGTGCTGGACGACCCCTGCATGAAAGCCGCCAACCTCGGCCGTGACGGTGCGGCCGTCACAATCCACGCCGGTGTAGCGCACTCTCTTGAAGCGGGGGACGGCGGCTCTCAGCCCGGGAATGGACAGGCACCCTTCCCAGCGGAGATGCTTCTCCTCCGTCGCGGGCTCGACCTTGGGGTTGATCAGCACCGTGTTCCCGACGGGCGTGTCATCCGGCACTCCCGTCGCACGGGATGGAAGGACCCGGAAGACGAACAGGCGCAGTGGCACATGCACCTGCGGCGCGGCCAGCCCGGCCCCGGGCGCATCCTCCATGGTCTCGATCATGTCCTGCACCAGCCGGCGGATCTCCGGGGCGCCGGGATCAGGGACCGGCTGACATTGTTCCAGCAGAACGGGGTGCCCCATGCGGGCAATCTTCAATATGGCCATGGGGGCAGCATAGGGTCCAATCGGTGTGCGCGCACCCAGGCGGAATGCCGCTCCGGACCGGCGCGGCGGGATTACCCGGGTCGCGCATCTCCGTCGGCCCTGAGGCTTGTTCCCGATCAGGGCTGCCGGGAGGCCCGCCGCGAACACCTGATGGCGCCCGGCTCCGCGGCCGTGGCGTGGAAGGAGAGGGAGCGCACCCGATGGATGCATGGGGCGGCGCCACCGGGGATGGCCGCCTCGTCGATCGATGCCGAGCCATCCCGGCCTGGGGCTCACCGGTCCCGGTCTAAGTTTCTGTGGGAAAGAATAAAACTGTCCCAGCCGATCGGGTGGGACAGTGCCCGGATGATTGTACCGAACTGCACCTTTCCCTGTCCCCGCCGGCGCCACACCCTGCGGGCAACCAACAAGCCAAACCGGGAAACGTCCGAACATGAAGCGCCGCATCCTCCTCGGCTCCACCCTTTCCCTGGCCGGGCTCTCCGCGCGTGCCCAGCCGGCAGGCTGGCCGGACCGCCCCATCACCATCGTCGAGGGCTATCCACCCGGTGGCGTCACCGATCTCGCCTCCCGCGCGGTGGCGGAGCCGATGTCGCGCAGCCTCGGCGTTGCCGTCGTCGTCGAGAACCGTCCGGGCGCGGCGACCTCCGTTGCCGCCACATACGGTGCGCGCGCCCGGCCGGACGGCAACACGCTGGTGATGGGCACGACCACGCTCGCCATCAACCAGACCCTCCAGCCCAACCTCACGCCCAAGGACCCGGCGAAGGAGCTGGACGCGGTCGGGATGGTGTTCCGCACCCCTTTCATCCTCCACGTGCATCCCTCCGTGCCGGCGCGGAACACGGCGGAGCTGATCGCCCACTGCAAGGCAAACCCGGGCAAGGTGCTCTTCGGCTCCCCCGGAACCGGCTCGGTCAGCCACCTGGCATTGGAGATGTTCCGCGCGCGGGCGGGCATCGACATCGTCCACGTTCCCTACCGTGGCGGTGCCCCGGCGGCGCTCGACCTGCGCCAGGGCCGCATCCACGCGGTGTTCCAGGCAATCCAGGAGGCGAAGACCACGCTGTCCGACGGCGGCACGCGCGGACTGGCCGTGACCGCCAGCGCTCCCATTGCCGGCTACCCGGACCTGCCGCCGGTGTCCGCGACGCTGCCTGGCTTCGAAGTGTTCTTCTGGCAGGGTCTCTTCGCACCGGCTGGCACCCCTGCCGCCATCGTCACCCGTGCTGCCGCGGCGCTGCGGACGGCCACCGATGATCCGGTGCTGCGCACCCGCATGGCCGAGCAGGGCGTCGAGCTGGTGAGCGGCGATGCCGCGATGCTGCGCGCGGCCCTGGCCGACGATACGCGCCGCTGGGGCGACGTGATCCGCGAGGGAAACATCAAGCTCGAATAGGCGGCGATGGCGCCTGCCTCCCTGCCGACCACTGCACCGGAACCGCTCCATGTCGATCAGCAATCTCACCGCCCGCATCCCGGGCTTCCACCGCATGAGCACGGCCGAGCGGCTGGAGGCCGTGGCGGCCTTCTCGGGCCTGGACGGCAGCACGGTCGCGCAGCTCTCGGCACCCGGGAACATCGACCCGCACCTGGCCGACCACATGATCGAGAACGTGGTCGCGACCCTCTCCATCCCCATCGGCGTTGCCACCAACATGCGCGTGGACGGGCGGGACGTGCTGGTGCCGATGGCAACCGAGGAATCCTCCGTGGTCGCGGCCGTCTGCAACTCCGCGCGCCAGTGCTACGATTCCGGCGGCTTCGTCACCTCGGTCTCGGGCAACCTGATGATCGCCCAGGTGCAGCTCACCGGCGTGACGGACCCGGAGAACGCACGGCTCCGGATCCTGGAGCGGCGCGAGGAGATCGCCGCGATCTGCGACGGCTGCGATCCCATGCTGGTGCAGCTCGGCGGTGGCTTCCGCGACCTGGAGGTGCGCGTCGTCGCCTCACGCGGCGGGCCGATGGTGGTGACGCATCTGATCGTCGACACGCGCGACGCCATGGGCGCCAACACCGTGAACACCATGGCCGAGACGCTGGCGCCCAGCATCGAATCCTGGGCCGGCGGCCAGGTCTTGCTCCGCATCCTCTCCAACCTCGCCGACCGCCGTCTCGCCCGTGCCCGCGCCACCTGGACCGCCGAGGCCATCGGCGGCGAAGCGGTGCGCGACGGCATGATCTCGGCCTACCACTTCGCCGAGGCCGATCCTTACCGTGCGGCCACCCACAACAAGGGCATCATGAACGGCATTTCCGCCGTGGTGCTCGCAACCGGCAACGACACGCGCGCGGTGGAGGCCGGCGCCCATGCCTATGCCGCCCGGCATGGGCGCTACTCCAGCCTCACGACCTGGGAGGTGACGGCCGATGGCGGGCTCGCCGGCTCGATCGAGGTGCCCATGCCTGTCGGCCTCGTCGGGGGGGCGACGAAGATCCATCCCACGGCCCGCGCCTGTCTGAAGATCCTCGGCGTCACCACGGCGGCGCAGCTCGCGCGCATCATCGCGGCTGTCGGGCTGGCGCAGAACTTCGGCGCCATGAAGGCGCTCTCGACCACGGGCATCCAGAAGGGCCACATGGCGCTGCACGCCAACAACGTCGCCATCGCCGCCGGTGCCGTGGGCGAGGAGGTGGCGCGCCTGGCCGCGATCCTCGTGGAGCGGCGGCAGGTGCGGCAGGACGTGGCGGCCGCGGAGCTGGAAAGGATGCGCGGCGGCTGACCGTCACGGCGCGGCGCGGAGATGCGCGCGCAGAAAGTCCAGGAAGCGGGGGTCGCTGGTATGCGCCACGTTCAGCCGCAGCATGGCCGGGCCCGGGCCGCGCTCCGGGCTGAACACCCCGCCCGGCGCCAGGAAGATGCCGTGCGACGCGGCTTCCCTCACGATCGCCGCCTCCTCGATCCCCGCCGGCAGCGGCGTCCAGAGATAGAAACCGCCGCCGGGCGGCCGCGGCGGGTGCAGGCCCACCGCCGCGAGCTCGGTCAGCGCGGCATCCGTGGCGCGTTCGACGCGCGTGCGCAGGCGGCGGAGATGCCGGAGATAGTGGCCGCCCGCGATCAGCCCCGTCACCATCCGCTCCGCGTATTGCGAGGTCGCCACCACCGTCAGGAGCTTCATGTGGGCGAGCGCCTGGACGGTGGCGGGTTGGGCCGCCACGAAACCGACCCGGAGCGAGGCGGAAAGCGTTTTCGAGAAGGTGCCGACGTGGAGGACGCGCCTCAGCCCGTCCAGGGCCGCGAGACGTGTGGCGCCCGCCGGCAGAAGGTCCGCGAAGGGATCGTCCTCCACGATCTGGAAGCCGTGCCGCTCCGCGGCCTGCAGCAGGCCGTAGGCAACGGCGGGCGACAGCGTGCCGCCGGTCGGGTTGTGGGCCAGGGACTGCGTGAAGAAGAGCTTCGGCCGCGCGAGCGCGAGCTTGGCCGCCAAATCCTCCAGATCCGGCCCGTCCGCCCGCCGCCGCACGCCGATGATCCGGGCGCGCGCCAGGCGCAGCTTGCCGAACAGCGGGTAGTATCCGGGATCGTCCACCAGCACGGCGTCGTCCGGCTCGACCATGTGCCGGACGATCAGGTCCAGGGCGTGGTTCGCGCCTTGCGTGAGCAGGATCTGCTCCGGCGCGCAGGGGATCGACCGTTCCTGGAGGGACAGCGCGATGCGCTCCCGCAGCGGCGCGTATCCCCATGTGCTGCCATAGTCATGGGCCGGCCCGCTGCCGCCCAGGCGCGCCGCGCGCGCGAAATGGGCGCCGAGCTCCGATTCCTCCATCCAGGCGGGCGGCGGCCGCCCCTCTCCCGGCCTGACGGTGTAGCGCGCCTCGGTCTGCTCGCGCAGGAGAGAAACCAGGTCGAGCGCTTCCTCTACCCCGGGGCTCGGGCGCTGGATGGTCGGCCGCGATCCGGTGGCGACGAAGTATCCGGCACCCCGCCGTGCCTCCAGGTGTCCCGATGCGACGAGCTGGTCGTAGGCGCCCGACAGGGTGTTCTTGGAGACGTTTTGCGTCCGGGCTCCTTCCCGTACCGACGGCAGGCGCTCACCGGGCCGCAGAACGCCGGCCTCGATGGCGCTGATCAGCCGATCCATGATCGCGCGCGTCTTGAAGCTGGAGGCCATGGCGCAGGGTGGGGCGGAAGGCCGTCGGTTGGAATACCCCTCGTTCGGGGTGCCGCCCATCCCGGGTGGCCGGCGAGTCCCGTTCCGGAAACGGGTCGTCCCCTGTTCGGCATGGGGCAGCGATGTCCGGCGGGTGGTGGATCCGGCATGGGGCCGGCGCGACGCGTCCCGAGGACGGGGTGCGCAGAGAAAGCGTGGGTTTTCGTTGGAGCCGCGTGCTTTGTCGCTCGTGCGCCGCGATCCTCGGAAAGCATGGACGTGGCGACGTGCAACGGCGGGGGCGGGGGCGGGAAGGAGGCGTGTTGCGCGGCTGCTTCCCGGTCATCATCGTGAGCGCAATCGGCTGATGCGAAGCGGACGCCCCGAGAAAAGGAGATTGTGCCTTGGAAACCATCCGGATCGGTGGGTTGGAACTGCGGTTCCTGCGGACGAAGGATGAGACCGGCGGCGGCCTCGATTTGTTCGAGATGACCGTTCATCCCAATGCGCGCATGCCCGTGCCCCACTATCACGAAACCTGGGACGAGACGATCTACGGGCTGGCGGGCATCACCACCTGGACTGTGGAGGGGCGTGACATCGAGATCGGCCCGGGCCAGTCCGTCTTCATTCCGCGAGGGGTGGTCCATGGCTTCCGCAACGCCACGCAGCAACCGGCGGATTGCCTGTGCATCCTGACCCCGGGTGTTCTCGGCTGCGGCTATTTCCGTGAGCTGGCGGCTCTTCTGTCCGCCGGTTCGCCGGACCCGGCGAGGATAAAGGAGACCATGATGCGCCACGGATTGATGCCGGTTCCTGCCGCCTAGGCAGCCGAGGGGATCAGGCCGCCTTCCGGAGCCTGCGCGCCTCGTCCCGGCCTGAGGCGAACGCGACGTCGCTCCCGCCCCGACATGGACGGGACCGATGAGCATCGGCGGGGACCCGGGCCTGCCGGGGCTCGCCCGGATTGGCGCATCAGGCCAGGCTCTGGCGACGCGGCTCCGGCTCGCCGGGGAAGTAGGCGGTGCGCGGACGGAGCCCTGCGGAGGATCCCTCGGCGGGGCACGGCACGGCTTGGCGGAGGTGGTATAACGGCGGTATACCAGTGCCGTGAAGTGTCTGGGATAGGAGGCGCATGCAGGCCAGGGAAGTCGCGACCGTTGCCGCGGCGTCGGCCGGCAGCATGGCCGATGGCGCCTACGCGCACCTGCACGAGATGCTCCTGACGCACCGGCTGCCGCTGGACCGGCCGATTTCCGAGCGGCACATCGCCGCCGAGCTCGGTATCTCGCGCACCCCGCTGCGGGAGGCGCTGCGGCGGCTGGAAGGGGAGGGGCTGCTGGAGCGCCTGCCGGGCGGTGTGCTCCGTGCCCGCCAGATCACGGTGGAGGAGTTCCTGGAAATCCAGCAGCTCCGCCGGCTGCTGGAGGGTGAGGCCGCCGCCGCAGCGGCCGGAGCCGTTGCGGCCGAGGTGCTCGCTTCCCTCCGCGCCCGCATCGCGGCCCTCCTCGCCGCGCCGGAGCGTCCCCGGCCCGACAGGGAGCGGGACCGCCTGGCAATCGACATCGACCTTCACCGGGCCATCGCCACTGCGGCCGGCAGCGCCACCCTGGCGCGCCTCCTCGATGATCTGCGGCGGCGGATGCTGCTTTTCGCCACGCCGCGGGGGCCGGAGCGGCTGGAGGAGGTCTGCGCGCAGTACGGCGCGATCATCGACGCCCTGGCCAGGGGCGACCGCGAGATGGCGCGGGCGGCGATGGCGTGTCACGTGGATT
This sequence comes from Muricoccus vinaceus, assembly GCF_042433125.1. Classification (NCBI taxonomy): domain Bacteria; kingdom Pseudomonadati; phylum Pseudomonadota; class Alphaproteobacteria; order Acetobacterales; family Roseomonadaceae; genus Muricoccus; species Muricoccus vinaceus. Next base: position 29,042 of record NZ_JBHLVZ010000019.1, read on the forward strand.
CCCTGCGTGCCGGCATTCTGCGCCACCTGACTGCGCTGTGAGGACGGTGCTGTGAGCGGCTGGACGTCGATTGCCACCCGTATGCCCCGGTCCCACCGCGGCGGGCTGCGCCGATGATACGCCAGGAGCGAACCGCCATGCCCGACGAGAATCCCGCCCCGCTCCTCTTCACGCCCATGGCGATGCGCGGCGTGACGCTCCGCAACCGGGTCGTGGTCTCGCCCATGTCCCAGTACTCCGCCGTAAACGCGGAGCCGACGGACTGGCACCTCGTGCATCTCGGCAAGTTCGCGATGGGCGGCGCGGGGCTGGTCTTCTGCGAGGAAACCTCCGTTTCGGAGCGGAGCCGCAAGACCTATGACTGCCCGGGCATCTACACCGACGCCCAGGCGAAGGCATGGCGCCGCATCACCGACTTCATCCGGGCGCAGGGCGCGGCCTCCGCGATCCAGCTTGGCCATGCCGGGCGCAAGGTGGCGACGCGCGCCCCTTGGGACGGCTTCGCGCCGCTGAGCGAGGAGGACGCGGCGCAGGGGCGCGCCCCCTGGTCCGGGCTGGCCCCCAGTCCCATTCCCTTCCGCGAGGGCGCGATGGTGCCCAGGGAGATGGATGCGGACGACATCCGTGCCGTTATCGGGGCCCATGTGGAGGCGGCGAAGCGCAGCCTCGACGCCGGCTTCGACGTGATCGAGATTCATGGCGCGCACGGCTACATCATCCAGCAGTTCCTCTCCCCCGCGACGAACCAGCGGAAGGACGGCTACGGGGGCGACCGCCAGGGCCGGATGCGCTTCGGGCTGGAACTGATCGAGGCGGTGCGCGCCGCCCTGCCCGATGCCGTGCCGCTCCTCTTCCGCGTCTCCTGCGTCGATGGCGGCGGCTGGGGGATGGACGACACGGTTGTGCTCGCGGCCGAACTGAAGGCGCGGGGCGTGGACGTGCTGGACTGCTCCTCCGGTGGCATCGAGGGACCGCTGACGCTGCACATCGTGCCGCGCGTGCCCGGCTACCACGTGCCTTTCGCGGACCGGATCAGGCGCGAGGCCGGCATCCCCACCATGGCGGTCGGCCTGATCACCGAAGCGCACCAGGCGGAGGGCTACCTCCAGGCCGGGTCCTGCGACCTCGTGGCGCTCGCGCGCGAGATGATGTGGGATCCCAACTGGCCCGTTCACGCCGCCGCCGCCCTGGGCGTGCCCAGGCCCCACGAGCTGCTGCCCCGCCCCTACGCCTGGTGGCTGCAGCGGCGCGAGGACGTGCGCGCGCTGGATCGCGGCGCCTGAGAGCGCTCCGGGCCGCAACGGGGCGAGGCACCGGCTGAGGCGCTCGATGCGCGCGGCCACCTGGCGCTGCCAGGCTTCGTCAACGCGCGCCACCACTCCCACGATGGGCTGGCGAAAGGCACGCCGGAGCCGTGGCGCCTTGAAGCCTGGTTCCCGCCGCGCGGTGGCGTGGCTGCGGGCGCGCATCACGCCGGGTGCGCGGGAATGCCGCGGGGCCGGACCTGGTGCGGGTGCCGGGCTTTTCCGGGCACCGGCTGCACATCGTCGCGCCCAAGGCGGGTGGCGGCCTTGGCGGGAAGAACCGGCAGGGGCCGGAGGAGACCGTGGTCTGCGCTCTCGCGTCGCAGTGCTGCATGCCCGTGCGATGGCTCGGGGCCCACGGGGAGAGCTTCCTCGCCGCCCTGGCGCTGCACGCGGAGGAAAACCTCCTGGCGCTCGAGGGCGAGGCGCCGATCGTCCCAGGCGCCTGCCATCGGAGGCTGAGGCACCGGCCCGCAGGCTGGGTGGCGTCGGCGCGCTGGCCGGCATGCGAAGCCTCTGGCCGGCCTGAAACAGGGCGGGGCATCGCGGCGCCGCGCGTGCCGCCGCATGGGCCAACGCTCCGCGAGCGAGCCCGGCGCCGCACCGGGCGGGCCGGGGAGAACCGGAGGTCAGCCGCTGGCCTGGCCGAGCCGCAAAGCCGTGGCCGGCTCCGCCGCGACCCGGAGGGGGGGCTCGCGGAGCGCCGTGGCGGCGGCGTCCAGGCCTTCCACGAGCCGCGCCAGTGGCGCGAGATCCTCGGCCGGCATGTTCAATCCGATGGCGGCGAGCCTGCGCGCCAGGGCGGCGGTTGCCGCGGGATCCGTCGTGCTCATGCCGCCATCGCCTCCAGTACCGGCCGCCGCGCCCGGGTGCCGAGAGCCCGTTCCACCGAATCGCCGATCCGCAGCACCGTCGCGTCCTGGAAGGGACGCGCGGCGATCTGCAGGCCGATCGGCAGCCCCTCGGCGGAGAAGCCGTTGCAGACCGAGAGCGCCGGCCCGCCGACCAGGTTGAAAGGGCGGGCATAGAAGGCGGGGAGGCCATCGGGAGACAGGGAGTCCACCCCCATCGGCCCCGCCGTGTCGCGTGCCGTGGGAAAGACCACGGCGTCCAGCCCCCGCATCGCCTGGAAGGTGCGTGCGATCACCTCCGCGCGCCGGCGCTGGGCCTGCAGGAGGTCGGCCGCGGTGAGGAAGGCGCCGGAGGCGAGGCGCTGGCGGCCATAGGCGCCGTAGCGTGTCGCGTCCTGCTTCAGCCAGGCCTCGTGGATCGTCCAGGATTCGGCGCGCGAGATGATGTTGCCGGGGGCGCCATACTCGTTGAAGGACGGCAGGGTCAGGTCGCTCACCGCCGCGCCGAGGTCGCGCAGCGCGCGGATGGAATCCTCCATCGCGGCCAGCACCGTGGGCGTGCAGGGCACGTCCGTCTCGAAGAAGTGGCGCACCACGCCGATGCGGAGCCCGGCGAGGGCGTGGCGCCGGCCTTCCCCGATGGCGGCCGCGAAGTCGGGGGCGGGAACATCGGCGCTGGCGGGGTCCTCGGGGTCATGGGCCGCGAGGACGCTCATCATCAGGGCGCAGTCCTCGGCGGTCCAGGCCATGGGGCCGGCATGGTCGAGCGACCAGGCCAGCGGCAGCACGCCCCGGCGGCTGACCAGGCCGTAGGTGGGCTTGTGGCCCGCGATGCCGCACCAGGCGGCGGGGTTGCGGATCGAGCCGCCCGTGTCCGATCCCATGGCGCCGGGCAGCAGCCCGGCCGCGACCGCGACGGCCGAGCCCGAGGAGGAGCCGGTGGGATCGCGCGTGCGGTCCCAGGGGTTGCGCGCGGGTGGCCAGGGCAGGTCGAAGGAGGTGCCACCGATGGCGAACTCCCAGGTGGAGAGCTTGGCCGGGATCACCGCGCCGGCCGCGCGCAGCAGGCGGACGGTGGTGGCGTCCTCGGCCGGGACATGGTCGCGCAGCACGGCGGAATGGGCGGTGGTGCGGATGCCCGCCGTTTCGTAGATGTCCTTCAGGCCGATGGGGATGCCGTGCAGCGGGCCGCGGCGGCGCCCGGCGGCGATCTCGGCCTCCGCCGTCCGCGCCTCGGCCATGGCGTTCTCCTCCAGCAGCAGGAGGACGCTGTTCAGGGCGGGATCGAGCGCCTGGATGCGGGCGATGCAGGATTGCGCCAGCTCGACCGGCGAAAGCTCGCGGGCGGCGATCCGGCGCGACAGCTCGGCGATCGTCGCCTCGTGCAGCGGGGCGGTCATTGCAGGTCCACCGTGGTCAGGTCCTGGAACCAGGACTGGGCGGAGGTGAAGCCGCGCACCCTCCGCGTCATCGCGCGCGGGTTCAGGTCGTGCACGATGTAGAGCCAGGGGGCGCCGTCCACCAGGCGTTCATGCGCGCGCGCGACGGCGGCAGCGGCCCTGGCCGGGTCGGTCGAGGTCTCGACCTCCGCGAAGGCGGCGTCGAAGGCGGGATCCACCCAATGGCCGGCGTTGGAGCCGCGCGGCGAGACGTTGGCGCCCAGGAACCAGCGCGCCATCTGCGAGGGATCGGATGAGACGAGGGAGATGTTCAGCGCGTCTGCCCCGAGCCAGGCGGGCTGGTCCGGCGCGGCGCGGAGCCCGGCGAGAAGCGTGTTCCACTCCACCGTGCGGAACTCCACGGCCACGCCGCAATGCTCGCGGAGCGATTCCTGCAGCAGCTCGTTCATCGGCAGCGGCAGCATCTGGCCGGAGCCGGAGGTGGAGATGCCGACGGTGAGCCGCAGCGGGCGCTGCGGGCCGTAGCCGGCCTCGGCCAGCAGCGCCTTGCCGCGCGCGGGATCGAGCCGGTAGCTGTTCTGCGGATGGCCGAAGAGCGGGTTGGACCTGTTGTAGAAGCCGGTCGAGGGCTCGCCCGTGCCGTTGAGCAGCGCGACCAGCCCGTCGCGGTCGATGCAGTAGTTCAGGGCCTGGCGCACGCGCAGGTCGGAAACCGGGCTGCTCGCGCGGCCGGCGGCGAAGACCCAGGGCCAGGCATGCGGGTAGGAGTTTGTCACGATGCTGAACCCGGCCGCGCGCAGCGGCGCGATGCCGTCGGGCGGCGGGACCTCGATCCAGTCCACCTGTCCGGCACGCAGCGCGGCGAGGCGGGTGTTCGCCTCGGGGATGGGCAGGAGCAGGATGCGGTCCAGCTTGGCGCGGTGCGCGGTGTCCCAGTAGTTGTCGTTGCGCGACAGCTCGACGCTCTGGCGCGGGGTGAAGCGGGAGATGCGGAAGGGGCCGGTGCCGGCGGCACCGTTGGCGGCGACCTTGGCCCAGTCGCGCCCCGCATCCTCGAAGGACTTCGGCGAGGTGAAGAGGATGAGGGTGGCGAGATAGGGGAAGTAGGAGAGGGGGCGGGCGGTCTCGATCTCGACCGTGCGGGCGTCGACCTTGCGGTAGGCCGCGAGCCCCGCGACGCGGCCGCGCACGATGGCGGCGGAAGCGGGCTCGGCCTGCGGCGCGCCGTCGCGCAGAAAGCGGTCGAGGTTCCAGATGACGGCATCGGCGTCAAAGGGCGTGCCGTCGTGGAACAGGACGCCCTGGCGCAGGTGGAAGCGCCACGTCCTGGGATCGGCCGGATCCTGTTCCCAGCGCTCGGCGAGGCCGGGGCGGAGGCCGGCGGGTGCATCGGCGCGGGAAAGGTCCCAGAGGACGAGGCTCTCGAAGATCGGATAGCCGAGGAAGCGCAGCCCTTCGTAGCCGTTGTTCGGCATGCCGTTGGTGGTCGGCACGTCGGAAGCGGTCATGGCGATGCGGAGGGTCTTGCCCCCGGCAGCGGGCGGGGCGGGCTGCGATGCCGCATCCCCGGGCGGAGCAAGAAGGCCCAGGGCCAGCAGGCCCATGGGCAGCAGGCGGGCGGCGAGGGAGCGCGGGCTGCTCAAGATCGGTCGTCCTTGCGCGGGTTCGGCGGCTTGCGGCCGGAGCCGAGCAAGACTCGTGCCCGTCGGGCGGACGGCGGCACGGCCAGGGGAAGGCGCGCGGAATGGCTTCCCGCGGGGCGGCCCAGATCCGGCCTCGCGAGCGGGGCGGGCGGGGCGTGCCGCGGATGGCGGGCAGGCAGCCGCAGATACGATGATGGAAGCCGATCAGGAGGCGGGATCGGTCCTGTGCCGCCTCGTCCTCCGGCACGCAGAGCGCGTCGGCGACGTGGTCCGCCATCTCGCCCGCGCGGAAGAAGCGCTGCTGCCGCCGATCATGCCGGGGGGCGCGGCCGGAGGATTCCTTGTCTTGGTGTTCGTCATGGCCAAGATGCCGGTGTCGCCGCTCCTGCGCTCGGCCGGGAACGGCATGCTGCCGATCGGCCTGTCGGGCATGGCATGATCCTCGCTCGGCATGCGCCTGACGGCTGCCTCCGGCGTGGCGATGGCCTTGGACTTCGTGGTGCTGGTGGTCATGGACGGGGTGATGCGTCTGGTGCGGAAGAGGGCGGGCTGATGCGGATCGAACCCCTGACCGCCGAGGGCTTCGCGCCCTTCGGCGAGGTGCTGGCGGTGCCGGACGCGCCGGGGCGCGCGGTCTTCGAGCGGGCGCTGCTCTCGACACGGCCTGAGGCCCGGCCAAGCCTCTCGCTCAGTCTCAAGGAACCGGCCGGTGGTCCGCTGGCCGTGCAGGTGATGGAGCGGCACGCCTTCTCCTCCCAGAGCTTCGTGCCGCTGGGGCCGGCGCGGTTTCTCGCGCTCGTCGCGCCGCACGCGGCGGATGGGACGCCGGACATGGCGCGGGCGCGGGCCTTCCTCGCTGGCCCCGGGCAGGGCATCACCTACGGAGCCGATGTCTGGCACCACCCGCTGGTGGTGTTCGATGCCCCGGCGCGCTTCGCGGTGTTCATGTGGCGGGACGGCACCGCCGGCGACGAGGAGTTCGTGGACGTGGCCCCTTTCACGCTGGAGTGTCCTTGATGGCCTATGAGGTGCGCCGCGACTTCCGCGGCTATGGCGCCAACCCGCCCGACCCGAAATGGCCGGGCGGCGCACGGATCGCGGTGAACTTCGTCATGAACTACGAGGAAGGTTCGGAACCCTCGATCCAGGACGGCGAGGGGTACACCGAGACGGGACTGACGGAGGCCCTGGGGCCGGGGCAGATCCCGAGGGGGCGCGACCTCGCGGCCGAGGGGATGTTCGAGTACGGCTCGCGGGTCGGCTTCTGGCGGTTGCTCCGCCTGTTCCAGGAGCGTGGCATGCCGATGACGGTGTTCGGCTGTGCCCTGGCCCTGGAGCGCAACCCGGAGGCGGCGGCCGCCATCCGCGCGGCGGGCTATGACGTTTGCTGCCACGGCTGGCGCTGGGTGAAGCACTTCGAGCTGCCCGAGGAGGAGGAGCGCGAGCACATCCGCCGCGCCGTTGCTTCCCTGGAGAGGACGGTCGGCCACCGGCCGGACGGCTGGTACTGCCGCTACGGGCCGGGCGTGAACACGCGGCGCCTGGTGGTGGAGGAAGGGGGCTTCCTCTACGACAGCGACAGCTATGCGGACGAGCTGCCCTGGTGGGTAACGGTGGAGGGGAAGGGGCACCTCGTCGTGCCCTATTCGCTGACGCACAACGACGGGAAGTATGCGGGCCCGGTCGGCACCTCGGACGACTGGTTCTCCTTTGTCCGCGACGGCTTCGACATGCTGTACGCGGAGGGGGCGAGGGCGCCGAAGATGATGTCGGTCGGGCTGCACATGCGGCTGATCGGGCACCCCGCGCGGGCGGCCGGGCTGGCGCGCCTGCTGGATCACATCCAGCGCCACGACGGCGTCTGGGTGACGCGGCGCATCGACATCGCGCGGCACTGGATGGCGACGCACCCCTATCCCGGGCGGGGACTGAACGAGGGCGAGGCGTGACGCGCCGCGTCCGGCTCGGGATGCTGACGCCGTCATCGAACACGGTGCTGGAGCCGGTGACGACGGCGATGCTGGCCGGGCTGCCGGAGGTGTCGGCGCATTTCGGGCGGTTCCGGGTCACGGAGATCGCCTTGTCGGAGGATGCGCTCGGACAGTTCGAGGATGCGCCGATCCTGGCCGCCGCCGAGCTGCTGTCGCACGCCAGGGTGGACGCCATCGCCTGGAACGGGACGTCCTCCGGCTGGCTGGGCTTCGATGTGGACGAACGCCTGTGCCGCCGCATCACCGAGGCCACGGGCATTCCCGCAACAACCTCCATGCTGGCGCTGAACGAGATCCTGGCCTCGACGGGCGTGCGGCGGCTGGGCCTGGTCACGCCCTATACCGATGACGTGCAGGCGCGGCTGGCCGCCAACTACGAATCCCTGGGATATGTCTGCGCGGCGGAGCGGCATCTGGGATTGCGCGACAACTTTTCCTTCTCCGAGGTGCAGGACGGGCCGTTGCGCGACATGGCGCGTGCCGTCGTGGCGGAGGGCGCGGAGGCGGTCGCCGTGGTGTGCACCAACCTGCGGGCGGCGCCACTTGCGGAGGCGTTGGAGGCCGAGCTCGGTGTGCCCGTGCTGGACAGCATCGCCACTGCGGTCTGGGGAAGCTTGCGGCTGGCCGGGCTGGATCCGCGGCGGGTGAGCGGGTGGGGGCGGCTGTTTCAGGGCGTCCGGCACCGGTTCTGACATTGGTGCGGCTTGTGAACCGGAGGCGCGGATCGCCGTGCGCGCGGAACTCGCGACGGGGGCATGGCCGCTGACGCGCGGGTTGTTCCGGTCGCCGGGACGCAGGGCCTTCGCAAGGCAGCGACCGTTTGCTCATGCGGCGCGGGGCCGGCCGTCGGGTGGGCGGGCGCAATGCCTGGCAGCGCATGGGCACGACCCGGATGCGCCGGGGGCTCATTCCCCGTTCTCCCTCCCCCCCCCCCGCACCGAGCACGGCCGGAGAGGTGGGTGGGCTGGCTGTGGCACAGGCGACATTGGTGCGCACCGGCAGCCTCGTCCGGTCCGTGTCGAGGACTCCCATCCCCTGGGTCCGGGTGTCGGGCGCGACCATCGTGTGCGGAAATCCCGTCACCGCGCCGATCTTCTTCAGGGCCAGCATGGTCACGCACCGCCTGCGCCACCGCTGGTGGCGAAGGCCTCCAGGACTTCGCTCAGGATCCGTACCCCCCGGTCGATGCTCCCCTCGCCGAGGCTGGCATACCCCATCACCAATCCGGCGATGCCAGGCCGGTCCGCCGCCGCAGCGGAGGCATACAGGGGGCTGACGGGATACAGGCCGAGCCCCGCCGCCTGCGCGTGGGTAACCAAGGCGTTCTCCTGCGTCTCCGGCACCCGGTTCAGCCAGACGACGACGTGCAGCCCGGCATCCGCGCCGACCACCGTCGCGGCATCGCCCAGCCTGGCCGACAGGGCGGCCAGCAGGGCGGCACGCCGCTCGCCGTTCCGGCGGCGAACGCGCCGGATATGCCGCTCGTAGGCACCACTGCCGATCAGCTCGGCCAGGGCTTCCTGCTCCAGGCCGGGCGAGTGCCGGTCCGCGAGGCGCTTGGCCCTGGCGAAGGGTGTGGAGAGCGCCGCCGGGACGACGAGATAGCCGAGGCGGATCGTCGGCGAGAGCGTCTTCGAGACCGTTCCGAGATAGATGACCCGCCCGGCATCATCCATGGCCTGCAGGGGCGGGATCGGGGCGATGTCGAAGCGGTACTCGCCGTCATAGTCATCTTCGATCACATAGGCGCCCTCGCGCCGCGCCCAGGCGAGGAGGTCCCGCCGGCGGGCGGCCGACATGACGCTGCCCAGCGGAAACTGGTGGGAGGGCGTGACATAGGCCAGCCGTGCCGCGGGAAGCCCTTCGGTCCGCATGCCCTCGCGGTCGACCGCGGCGGGGACCACCGCCGCCCCGGCCGCGTGGAAGACCTGGCGCGCGAGATTGTAGCCCGGGTTCTCCATCACGGCCTGGTCACCCGGGTCGAGCAGCAGCCGCGCGCAGAGATCGAGACCCTGCTGCGAGCCGCTGACCACGATGATCTGTTCCGGTTCGCAGCGAAGCCCGCGAGCCCGCCACAGATAGCCTCGAAGGGTCTCCCGAAGGCCGGATGAGCCGCTCGGATCGTCGTACCGCAGGCGTGGCCGGCGGCGCAGCAGGGCGCCGGTCATGGCTCTTTTCCAGGCGAGCAACGGGAAGTCGGCGGCCGCCAGGTCGCCGTAGCGGAAGTCCGCCACCAGCCCCTCCGCGCCGGCGGCGGGTGGGAGCGGGGCACCCCCCAGCCGCCGGGCGAAGGCCGACAGCCGGTCAGGGCTCGGCGGAGGAGCCGGGAGGTCGGGGGGCGCGGAAGAGCGGCCAAGGCCATGGGCCACCTGGGCCCGGGCACCTCGGCGGGTCTCCAGATATCCCTCCGCGATCAGTTGCTCATAGGCAGCCGTCACCGTCGTTCGCGAGACGCCCCAGTCCATGGCCAGCGACCGGGTGGAGGGCAGGCGGGCGCCGGGGCCGAGCAGGCCGGAAGCGACCTGTGCCTTGATCGCCTCGCAGATCCGACGGGTGACCCGTTCGGGTGGTTCCGATGCCACAGCCATGACTGGCCCACTCATCCTGCGGAGAACTGGACGTTTTTTGTGGGCCAATCCTGGGGCAAGGTCCAGGCATCCAGGAGCCACGCCGATGTATGTTCCGCCCGCCTTCCATGAGGATGACCTGACCGCCCTGCACGCGGCGATGCGGGACGCACGCCTGTCGAACCTCGTCACGGCCACGGCCGAGGGCCTGGTCGCCACGCCGCTGCCGCTCCTCCTCGCCCCCGACGAAGGTCCCTTTGGCACGCTCTACGGCCATCTGGCGCGCGCGAACCCGCAATGGACGCTGCCGCCGACGGGGGAAGCCATGGCCCTGTTCATGGGGCCGGACGCCTATGTCAGCCCCTCCTGGTATCCTTCCAAGCTGGAGCACCAGAAGGTGGTGCCGACCTGGAACTACGTTGCCGTCCATGCCTATGGCCCCATCGGGTTCTTCGAGGATGCCGACCGCCTGCTCGAGGTGGTCACACGGCTGACGAACCTGCACGAGCAGCCCCGTGCGAAGCCCTGGTCCGTCGCCGACGCGCCGGAGGCCTTCATCCGCGCCCAGCTCAGGGGCATCGTGGGACTGCGGATGCCGATCACCCGGCTGGAGGGCAAGCGGAAGATGAGCCAGAACCGGTCCGAGGCAGACCGCCGGGGCGTCGCCGCTGGCCTAGCCGGAAGCGAGCGGGCACCGGAGCGCGACGTGGCAAAGCTCATCCCGGTCTGACCCGTCCAACACGTCGCAACTCAACGAAGGCTCATCGCGGTGCCGGATCTTGCTCAGTTCGCCCTGTATTTCGCCGCGGCCCTGCTGCTCGCCGTCACGCCCGGCCCTGGCATCTTCTATGTCGCCGCGCGCACGCTCGCCGGCGGGCGTGCGGAAGGGATGGCATCCAGCTTCGGCACCGGGCTGGGCGGCATGGTCCACGTGCTGGCGGGCAGCCTGGGCGTGTCCGCCATCGTGCTCGCCAGCGCGGAACTCTTCACCGCGCTGAAGCTGGCCGGTTCCGCCTACCTCATCTGGATCGGCTTCCGCACGTTCCGCGCCGCGCGCCGCGAGGCGCTGGCGGCGTTGAACGGGGGAGCGGCGGCGCTGCCTGTCGGGCCGCGACGCGCATTCCGCGAGGGCGTGCTGGTCGAGGCGTTGAACCCGAAGACGGCGGGATTCTTCCTGGCCTTCGTTCCCCAGTTCGTGGACCCGGCCCAGGGAAGCGTGGCGCTGCAATTCCTGGTGCTTGGCTTCGTGTCGGTCGCGCTGAACACCCTCGCCGATGTCGGCGTCGCCTTGGCCGCCGGCGGGATCCGGGATGGCGCGGCAACACGCCCCGCGCTGGTCCGCCGCCTGCGGGAGGCATCGGGGGTGGCGATGATCGCGCTCGGCGCCGGCCTGGCCCTGGCGAGGCGGCCTGCGACCTGAGGGCCGGGCGCCCGCGGGAGGACGCGGACCGGCTGTCGCCATGCGGCGGCGCGGCCGGCGGCAACAGGGGCGGGCATGTGGGTGAGCGCCTGAAACCCTGGAGTGGGTGGCCGCCGCGCGGTGCATGTTCGAGGACGCCCAGCAGGCTGGCGGAGCCGGGGTCATCGACTCAGGGCAGTTGTGGGGCCCTATCCCAGGGAAGGCTCCATCCTTTGGGGCCGCCGCTCCACCGAGCCGCCTTGATTTCACGCAACCATTCACCCGGTGCATCCACGATAGGCAGATGTGACCACGATGGCCGGTAATCGCGTGGCGTGACGAGGGCATATCCCCTTGACCCCGCGCAGGAGACCTTCAAGCTTCCGGATCATTGCCGTGGAGATGACGATGCTGCGCTTCTTCGCCGTGCTGCCCGGCCTTGCCCTTGCCGCAGGGCTGCTCGCCTTCGGGGCGCAGGCGCAACAGCCTGCCGCATCGGTTCCGCCGGGGCCGCGGGTGAACGTCGTCGCCATCACCCAGCCTGTTCCCACCAACACGCAGTTCACCCTGGTCGACGTTCCCTTTCTCCGCGACATGGCCTCGCGCACGGGCGGCCGCGTGAACGTCACCCTTGCCTCGCACGCCGAGCGCAACCTTGGTGGAGCGGAGATCGTGCGCCTCGTCCGCTCCGGCCAGGCGGAGATCGGCGCCGGCACCCTTTCCACGCTTTCCGGCGACGTCCCGATCCTCGACGGCGTGGACCTCTCCGGCATGGCGCCGCGGATCGGCGATGCCCGCCGCATCACCGAGGAGCTGATGCCCATCGCCAACCGCGACCTCGAGCGGTTCGGCGTGCGCCTTGTCATCATGTACCCCTTTCCCGCGCAGGTGCTCTTCTGCCGCTCGGCCTTCCGCTCGCTCGATGACCTGCGCGGGCGCAAGATCCGCACCTTCGGCGCATCCCTGGTGGATCTCGTCGGCGCGCTCGGCGCCCAGCCCGTCTCCATCGGCTTCCCCGAGGTGTATTCGGCGCTGGAGCGCGGCGTGGTGGATTGCGCCGTCACCGGCACCGGCAGCGGCGCCGCCGCGCGCTGGCCCGAGGTTTCCAGCCATATTTCCGACCTGCCCCTCTCCTGGGCGGTGGCCGGCTACATGGTGAACCTCGCCTGGTGGAACCGGCTGGATCCCGCGGTGCGCGCCCACTTCGAGGCCACCTTCAAGGAAATGTCCGACAAGCTCTGGCAGCTCGGCGACGAGGGCACGCGCGACGGCATCGACTGCAACATCGGCAACCGCGAGGCCTGCCGCCTGAACCAGCTTGCCCCCCGCCCGATGACGGAGGTGAAGAGCACGCCCGAGGAAGCCGCCCGCCTGCGGGGCATCTTCGAGCGCACGGTGCTGCCGAACTGGGTCGGCCGCTGCGGCGCGCGTTGCGGCGAGATCTACAACCAGGTGATCGCCCCGATCAGCGGCGTCCGCTTCGGCGGATGACGCATCCCCTGCTGCGCGCGGCGCGGGGCCTTTCGGCAGGCACCGCGCGCGCCGCCTCGGTCATGGCGCATGTCGCCGGCTGGAACTACGTGGCCTGCGCCGTTTTCATCACCGCCGACGTGCTCGGCCGCAACCTTTTCGGCGTTTCCTCCGCCGCCACCATCGAGGTCACCGGCTACATGCTGGCCGGCGGCATCGCCTGGGGCCTGGCCCACACCCTCGCCCGCCGCGCCCATATCCGGGTGGACGCGCTGGTGAACCGCCTGCCGCCCCGGCCGCGCGCCGTGCTGCATATCCTCGCCCTGGCGCTGCTCGGCGTCTTCGCCGGCTTCTGCGCCTGGGCCGGCTGGTCACTGCTGGATGAGAGCCTGCTGTTCGACGCCCATGACAACAGCGCCCTGCACCTGCCGCTCGCCATCCCGCAGGGCATCTGGGTGTTCGGCCTCGCCGCCTTCTGCGTGATGATCACCGTGCTGCTGCTCGAATCCATTCTCGGCCTCCTGCTCGAAGGGCCGGCGGCGGTGGACGCGCTGCTCGGCCCGCGCGGGCTGGACGACGAGACGGAAGAGGCGCTGGAGGCCGTCGCCATGGCCCGGACCGGAGGGCCCGCCCGATGATCGCCGTCCTCTTCCTCCTTCTTCTGCTGGGTGCCGCGGTTTTCGCCGCGGCCAGTGGTGGCCAGGCCGTGCCGGTGGTGGAAATCCTCGCGTTGATCGGCGTCTTCCTCGTCTTCTTCGGCGCCGGGGTCTACGTGGCGGCGGTGCTCGGCCTGCTCGGCATCCTCGTCGGCCTCGCCTTCTCCGACCGGCCCTGGTGGCTCTTCGCGGGGCAGACCCTGTGGTCGCCTTCCAGCAACTTCGTTCTCGTCGCGGTGCCGCTGTTCCTGCTGATGGGCGAGATCCTGCTGCGCGCGGGCCTGTCGGACCGGCTCTACAAGGCGCTGAACCTCTGGCTCGGCCGCCTGCCCGGAGGGCTGCTCCACACCAACATCGTCGCCTGCGCCGTCTTTTCCGCCATCTCCGGCTCCTCGGTCGCGACGGCCGCCACCATGGGTTCCGTGGCGCTCCCCTGGTTCTCCGGCACGCGCTACAGCCAGCGCATGGTGCTGGGCTCGCTGGCCGCCGGCGGCGCGCTCGGCAACCTCATCCCGCCCGGCATCACCTTCATCATCTACGGCCTCATCACCGAAACCTCGGTCGGCGCGCTCTACGTCGCGGCCCTCATCCCGTCCCTCCTCGTCACCGGCCTGTTCCTCGGCGTCATCCTCGTCCACGGGCTGCGGCACCCGATGGAGAAGGGAGCGCCCGTCCCGCTGCGCGAGAGGCTGCGCGGCCTGGCGGATCTGGGCCCCACCATGGCGCTCATCGTCCTCGTCCTCGGCAGCATCTACGGCGGCCTCGCGACCCCCACCGAGGCGGCGGCGCTCGGCGTCGTCGGCGCGGCCGGGTTCGCGGCGCTGGACGGCAAGCTGAGCTGGCGCATGCTGCACGCCTCGGCCGAGGCCACGGCGCGCAACACGGCGCTGCTCGGCCTCATCCTCTTCGGCGCCTACCTGCTGAACTATGTCCTCACCGGCATCGGCGTGCCCCAGGCGATGGCGGGGATGATCGGCGGCCTGCCGCTGCCACCCTGGGCCATCATGGCCGCGATCATGATGCTCTACTTCGCCCTCGGCACCTTCATGGAGGGCTTCTCCATGATCATCACCACCGTGCCCGTGGTGTTTCCCATCGTTGTCGCGCTCGGCTACGATCCCATCTGGTTCGGCGTTATCGTCACCATGCTGGTGGAGATCGCCCAGATCAGCCCGCCCGACGGCACCGTGATGTATGTGCTGCAGGGCATGCGCCGCCCGCCCGGTCCGATCGGCGACGTCTTCACGGGCGTGCTGCCCTTCCTCGCCGCCTATCTCGCCGCGGTGGCGATGCTGCTGGCCTGGCCCGGCCTCGCGCTGTGGCTGCCGGGCCTGATGAACTGAACCGACGGTCCGAGAACGGGAACCCACGCTTGTCCGAATCAACGAGGCCGGTCCGCATCGCCGTGGACATTGGTGGGACCTTCACCGACCTTCAGGTGCTCGACCTGCGCGACGGCGCCGTGCGCGCCTGGAAGACGCCCACCACCCCGCTCGATCCGTCCGAGGGCCTGCTGCGCGGCGTGCGCGAGGCGGCCGCGCGCTTCGGCTTCGCGCTGTCCGATGTCGGCCTGCTGCTGCACGGCACCACCATCGCGACCAACGCGGTGCTCGAGCGCCAACTGGCCCGCGGTGCGCTGCTGACCACCGCGGGCTTCGAGGACGTGCTGGAGATCACGCGCCACTACCGACGCGACCTCTACGCACTGGACCCCGACCCCTTTCCCGTGCTGGTGCCGCGCGACCGCCGCCTCGGGGTCGCCGAGCGCATCCGCGCCGACGGCAGCGTGGAGCGTCCGCTCGATGAGGTCGCCATCCCCGGCCTTCTCGCGCGGCTCGACGCGCTGGAGGTGGAATGCGTCGCCGTCAGCCTGCTGCACGCCTATGCCAATCCCGCGCATGAGCGGCGGCTGCGCGACCTCATCCTTGCCGCGCGCCCCGGCCTCGCGGTCTCGCTCTCCAGCGAGATCAGCCCGGAGATCCGGGAATACGAGCGCAGCTCCACCACCGTGCTGAACGCGCTCCTCATCCCGGTCGTGCGCGCCTATCTCGAACGGCTGGAGCGCCGCCTGGGCGAGGACGGCTTCGCCCCCACCGTCTTCCTCGTGCAGTCCAACGGCGGCGTCTGCGGCCTGCGCCGCGCGGCGGAGCAGCCGGCGCGCCTCCTTCTGTCCGGCCCCAGCGGCGGCGCCCTGGCGGCGGAGCGCCTGTCCCATCTGCTGGACCGGCCGGACCTGGTCGCCGTGGACATGGGCGGCACCTCCTACGACGTCTCGGTGGTGCTGAACGGCCGGGTTTCCGTCGTCACGCAGGGCGAGGTGGACCGCCTCCCGGTCCGCCTGCCCATGGTGGAGATGCGCACCATCGGGGCTGGCGGCGGCTCCATCGCCTCGGTGGGATCGGGCGGCCGGCTGACGGTGGGCCCGCGCTCCGCCGGCGCGCGGCCAGGGCCCGTCGCCTACGGGCGCGGCGGGACGGAGCCGACGGTGACGGACGCCAACCTCGCGCTCGGCCGGCTGGATCCCGATTACTTCCTCGGCGGCACCATGGCGCTCGACATGCCCTCCACGCGCCGGGCCATCGCCGAGCGCATCGCCACCCCGCTGGGCCTTGGCGAGGAGGCGGCGGCCGAGGGCATCCTGCGCGTCACCGACGGCGCGCTGGGCGCGGCCGTGCGCCTCTCCCTCTTCGAGAAGGGGCTGGACCCCCGCGACTTCACGCTTCTCTCCTTCGGCGGCGCCGGCGGGCTGCACGCCACCGCCGTGGCCGAGGAGGTGGGCATCCGCGAGGTCGCCTTTCCCCGCGAGCCCGGCACCCTCTCCGCCTACGGCATCCTCTTCGGCGACCTCGTGCAGGACATCTCCCGCACCCGTGTCACCCCCGCCGCGCGGGAAGGCCTGGCACCGCTCTCCGCCCTGCTCCACGAGCTCCGTGGCGAGGCCGGGGCGCGGCTGGCGGCCGACGGCGTCGCACCGGAGGACCGCGCCATCGAGGTCTCGGCCGACATGCGCTACCACGGCCAGGCCTTCGAGCTGCTGATCCCCTGGGGCGACGTCGCCGCCCCCGACGAGGCGGCGCTGTTTCGCCTGCTCGCCGCCTTCCACGACACGCACCGCCGCCGCTTCTCCTATGCGGACGAGGCGGAGGCGGTGGAGATCGTCACCCTGCGCGTCTCCGCCATCGGCCGCCTGCCCCGCCGCGCGGCCGCCGAGGCCCTCGCGGCCGACCGCCCGGCCCGCAAGGGGACGCGGCGCAGCTGGGAGGGCGGCGCCTGGCAGGAGATTCCCGTCTGGGACCGGGAGGCGCTGACCGCCGCCGACCGGATCGAGGGACCCGCCCTGGTGGAGGAAAGCTTCGCCACCCACTGGATCGGCCGCGGCTGGACCGCCTCCCTCGGCCCCGCCGGCGCCCTGGTCGCGCGGCGCGAGGCGGGGGAGGTCCCCGCCGCCCAGGCCGCCATGCTCGGGCCGGTGGAGATCGAGGTGATCCGCAACGCCCTCACCGCCGCCGCGGCGGAGATGGACGTGACGGTCTGGCGCACCAGCCGCTCCACCATCGTGCGGGAACTGCTGGATTATTCCACCGCCGTCTTCGACGCGCAGGGCAACAACCTTGCTCAATCCGCCCGCATTCCCGGCCACCTCAACTCCATGAGCCACCTGCTGCGCGAGTTGCTGGACAAGCACGTGGACGCGGAAAGCTGGGGCCCGGACGACGTGGTGGCCACCAACGACCCCTATTGCGGCGGGCAGCACCTGCCGGACATCGTCACCTACAAGCCCGTGTTCCACGAGGGTCGGCGCATCGCCTTCGTCGGCACGCTCTGCCACCACATCGACATGGGCGGGCTCGCCGCGGGCTCCTATGCCGCTACGGCGACCGAGATCTTCCAGGAAGGGCTGCGCATCCCGCCGCTGAAGATCGTCGAGAACGGGGTGCCCAATGCCGGAGTCTGGGCGATGATCCGCCAGAACGTGCGCAAGCCCGCGCTCGTGCTGGGCGACCTCGCCTCCCAGCTCGCCAGCCTGGAGGTGGGTGCGGCCGCCATCCGCCGCCTCGCCACCCGCTACGGCGCGGAGGGCATGATCGAGGCCGGGGGCCGCATCCTCGACAACAGCGAGGCCGCCATGCGTGCCGCCATCGGCCGCATGCCGGACGGCATCTACGAGTTCGAGGACTTCCTCGACGACGACGGCGTGGTGCTGGACCAGCCGCTGCGCCTCCATGCGCGCCTGGAGATCGCGGGCGACACCATCACGGCCGACCTTTCCGGCTGCTCGCCCCAGGCCAAGGGACCCGTGAACGCCACCCTCGCCTCCTCGGCCGCGGCCGTGCTCTTCGCGGTGATGTCGGCCAGCGACGAGCCCCTGGCCGCGAATGCCGGCTGCTACCGCCCGGTGAGGATCCTGGCGCCCGAAGGCCTTTGCGTGAACGCCCGCCACCCCGCGCCGGTGGCGCACCGGGTGGCGGTCAGCCACCGCCTGCTCAACGCCGTGCACGGGGCGCTGCACCAGGCGGTGCCGGACCGCATTCCGGCCGCCTATTACGGCAACTCCTATGTCTGCACCTTCCAGACCGTGGCGGCGGACGGCTCGCGCGAGGTGCTTGTGGAGATCGAGATCGGCGGGTCGGGCGCACATCCACGCAAGGACGGGGTGAACGCCTATGCCTCCGGCATGCACAACAACAGCAACATCCCCGTGGAGATGATCGAGAGCGGCATGCCGCTCACCATCGCCGCCTACGGCTTGCTGCCCGGTTCGGGTGGGGCGGGCCGGCGGCGCGGCGGGCTCGGCCTGTTCCGCGCGTGGCGCGTCGATTCGGAGAGCTGCATCCTCACAACGAATATGGACCGCTTCCACCACGCGCCCTATGGCCTCGCAGGCGGGCAGCCGGCCTCGCTCGGCCGGTTGCTGCTGGTCCGCGACGGGGTCGAGACGCCGATCCGCCCCAAGACCGACGGCCTGCTGCTTCGGCGCGGGGACGTGGTGCGGCTGGAAACCTCCGGCGGAGGCGGCTTCGGGCCGCCGGAGGAGCGGGATCCCGAGCTCGCCGTGAAGGATGTGGCGCTGGGCTATGTCAGTGCGGGGGCGTCGCGGCTCCTGTAGCGGTCAGGAAGGAGCGTTCTCAGGCTTGATGCCGATGAGGATGAGCATCCTCCGCGTCGGGCGCCGGATGCTTCGCCGCAGGTTCCGATGGTGCCGTCTTCTCGCCGGGGTGGGTGGACGGACCACGGGCCAGCCTCTCCACCGCGGCGCCATGACAACGGAGGCAGCCCGCGGAGCGGCACGGCACGGTCAGGAGGGACTGGTCCTGGCTGGCGGTTCGGGCCTCACCGCTGCCCGATGCGCCACCGCTCCCGCGGCTGCCTGGATACAGCCGATGGCGTGTTGAAGGACCTTCCCCCGGGCGCCTCGTGAGGCTTTGCCAACGGGCGCTTGCCATCGCCGCCGATCCGGGCCAGCCTTTCGATGTCATCGCCACGCTGAAGCATGAAGCGGGGGCCAAGCACGTGGCCCACAAGGGCCGGCAGGAAACGGACCTTCGAAGGCAGAGCCATGATGGAACAACCCGACCGAGCGGGCGCCGCTGTCGCCACGATGCCGGCAGGCTGATGAACTACGTCTTCGAGTTCAGCCAGGTTTTCGCGGCCTGGGACGAACTGCTGGCCGGGGCCCTGCGTACCCTCTGGCTTTCCGCCATCTCCATGGTGCTGGGACTGGCCGTCGCGGTGCTCGGCGCGCTGGCCAAGGCCAACGGGCCGACCTGGCTCCGCCGGATCATCGATGGCTACATCGAGGTGATCCGCAACACGCCCTTCCTTATTCAGATCTTCATGGTGTTCTTCGGACTTCCCGCGATCGGGCTTCGGCTGGAGGCGGATGAGGCCGCCTTGCTGGCCATGGTGATCAATGTCGGTGCGTATGGAATCGAGATCATCCGTGCCGGCGTTGAGAGCATTCCCAAGGGGCAGATCGAGGCAGGACGCGCCCTGGGACTCAGGCCGTTGCAGATATTCCGGCTTGTCGTGCTCAAGCCCGCTCTGCAGGCGGTCTACCCCTCCCTGACCAGTCAGTTCATCCTGCTGATGCTCAACTCCTCGGTGTGCTCCGCCATCGCCGCCAATGAACTGACGGCCGCGGCAAACGACATTCAGGCGCGTAACTTCCGCAGCTTTGAGGTGTATTTTGTTGTGACCGCGATCTACTTCGCCATGTCGGTCATGTTCTGGGGCATCTTCACCTGGATCGAGCGCACCTTCCTCGCCCGACCGGCATCGCGCTGAGCTGGGGCGGAAGTCATGCGCAGCTTCGGCACCAACGAGGTCTGGTTCATCCTTTTGTCCGTGCGTTGGACCCTGCTTCTTTCGGCGGCCGCCTTCGCCGGCGGTGCGGTGGGCGGGCTTCTGGTCGCCCTGATGCGCACCAGTCGCTTCGCGTGGCTGCGCTGGGCCGCGATCGGGTACATCAAGCTGTTCCAGGGCACGCCGCTGCTGATGCAGCTGTTCCTGGCCTTCTTCGTGCCGGGCATCTTCGGCATCAATGTTGATCCCTGGGGTGCGGCGGCGATAGGCCTGTCGCTGCACGCAAGCGCTTTCCTGGGTGAGATCTGGCGCGGCTGCATCGAAGTGGTTCCGCAAGGCCAGTGGGAAGCCTCTTCGGCTCTTGGCCTGCGCTACTGGCGGCAGATGCGGCACATCGTCCTGCCGCAAGCCTTCCGGATTGCCATTCCGCCGACCGTCGGCTTCCTGGTGCAGCTGATCAAGGCGACGTCGCTTGCCTCCATCATCGGCTTCGTCGAGATCACGCGCGCGGCGCAGGTCATCAACAACGCCACCTTTCAGCCCTTCACGATCTTTGGCCTGGTGGCGCTGACCTATTTCGTCATCTGCTGGCCGCTGTCCCTTTATGGACGTCGGATGGAGCAGAAACTCGCCCTGGCCACGCGGTGAGCCCGGCGCAACAAGAGGGAAACGCAAGCATGACCGTTCCGTACTCCATCAGCCGTCGTCGCCTGGGCAGCAGCGTTGCGCTGGGCGCCGCAGCGGCGTTGCTGCCGCCCGGCCTGCGGACCGCCCATGCGGCGACACCCGAGGAGATCAAGAGGCGTGGTCGGCTCATGGTCGGCGTGCTGACCGACTATCCGCCGTTCGGTGGCACCGATAGCAGCCAGAACCCCGCCGGGTATGATGTCGACGTCGCCCGGCTGCTCGTGAAGGAGCTGGGTGTGGAGCTGCAGCTCGTGCCGTTGACCGGTCCGAACCGCATTCCCTTTCTGTTGACCAACAAGGTCGACATGCTGATCGCGACCTTCGGCATCACCGAGGAACGTGCAAAGCAGGTTCTGTTCTCCAACCCCTACAGCGCGCTCACGACCTACATTCTGGCGCCGAGATCGACGCGCATCACCGGGCCCGAGGACCTGAAGGGCGTGAGAGTCGGGGTCGCCCGCGCAAGCACGCAGGACATCGCTGTCGTTGCCATCGCACCGCGGGAGATCCGCCTCATGCGCTTCGATGACGATGCGACCACCACGCAGTCCATCATCTCCGGACAGACCCAGGCGATCGGAGCCAGCAACACCGTCCTGGCGCAGCTTACGGCTGGCTACCCCAACCTGCAGATCGAACCGAAGTTCACCCTGCGCGCGCAGGCCAACGGCATGGCCTTCCGCAGGCAGGACGAGGCGCTGCGCGATTGGTCGAACACCTTCATCAAGTCCATCGTGGACAACGGCGAACTGGCGAAGATTCACCAGCGCTGGTTCAACGCGCCAATGGAGCCGCTGCCGCCCATGCCGCAGTTCTAGGCAGAGGCCCTGTCGATCGGCGCTGGCCCCGTGATGCCGCGGGACGGGGAACGGCCCGGCGAAGGGAGTACGACGGCGGGCGCACCGATTGGGCGCTCGCCTCCGTCGGCCGTTCCGGGCAGGTGATCCGCCCCGCCGCGATCACGGCGGAGGAGGGGAAGCCGCCGGTCCGGAGCGCGGCGCCCTGACGTGAAGGCCCGCATCGCGACCCTGACCGTGGGTGCCGAGCTGCGCGCCCCTCTCCGCCCTATGCCCGCGAGCGGATGCACTGGTGCGTGGACCTGCCGCCCACGGCGGAGGCGGATGACGGCCGCGTCCACCAGGCTGAACACCACCCTCCACGACGACGACGCCCATGCCCGTTCCCAAGGCCTGCCCGGGATCATCGCGGACGGGATGCTCTCCACCAACTGGCTGCTCTCCCTGCTGCCGGGCGCCTTCGGCGAGGGCGCGCTGGCGCCGGGCGGGTTGCGCACCTGCTACGTCGCCCCGGTCTTCGGGGAGGCGGTCATCACCCCGTCGCCAGGGTGGCGGGCGTGAGCGAGGCGACGGATAGCAGCCCGCGCTCCAAGCTGGAGCTGTGGTGCGGGGATGCGACGGGCGGAAAGCGCACCGTCGGCAGTGCCAGCGTGCGGCCGACGGAGGATACCGCCGCCCGCGCCGCCATCACATGCGGCGGGGATCTCATGCTGCTGGCCTCGGCACGTGTTTCATGCCGTCAACAATGGCCACCATCCATCCAGCAGATCGGGCGCGAGGTGAGGGGCTGGCGGGCACGTTCCTCTCGCGGCAGCTACGGCACCAGCACCACGAGCAGCCAGGCCGCAAAGACCACCAGCAGCACGCTGCCTTGCAGCAGGTTGGTGATGCGCCCCGACAGCGCCAGCATGCCCGTGACGATGGCGAGCACCAGCAGCACGGTGTCTGCCGGTGAGATCCCGAGCTCCAATGGCTGGCCCAGCCAGGCCGCCACTCCCACGAGAATGGGGACGGAAAGCCCGACGGTCGCGATGGCACTGCCCAGGGCCAGGTTCAGGCTGGCCTGCAAGCGGTCCGCCAGGGCGGCGCGCAGGGCCGTTGCCGTTTCCGGCATGAGCACGATGGCTGCCACCACCACGCCCTCCACCCCGGGCGGCAGGCCGGCCGCCGCCACGGACTGGCCGATCACCGGCGCAACCGTCTTGGCGAGCAGCACCACGGCCACCAGGGCCAGGAACAGCATGCCGCCCGCCAGAAGCGCTTCCCGCCCGGTCGGGCGGCCGGTGACCGCCTCCAGTGCCTCGGCCGTGCCCACGAGCACCGCCTGATCCTCGGCCGGCACGAAGTAAGCCTTGTGCAGCACCGTCTGCACCAGCACGAAGACCAGCCAGAGCGCCAGGCAGAGCCCGGCGACCGTGGCCACCTGAACCGGTGCGAACTCCCCGCCGGGTGCGGCCCGCACGTGGTTCGGCAGCACCAGCGCCAGGGTGGCCATGGCGCCGACGACCGACAGCAGGGCAGTCGCTCCATCCGCGTTGAAGCCAGGCTCGCGGTGCCGCAGCGCGGCCAGCACGATGCAAAGGCCGGTCAGCCCTGTGACCACCAGCATCACCACCGCGTGGATCGTGTCCCGCACGAGCGTGACCTTTGGCGGATCCGCCGTCACCATCACCGAGGCCACCAGCGCCACCTCGATGATGGTGACGGCCAATGCCAGCACCAGGGTGCCAAGGGGCTCTCCCACACGGGCCGCGACGGTTTCCGCGTGGTGCACGCCCGCCCGTACCGTCAGTAGCAGCAGCACGAAGGCCGGCAAGGCCAGCCAGCCCGTCGCCGACAGGCCCATGGCCAAGGCCGCCCCGAGCCCGAGCACGGAGGGAGCCCAGCCGTCCCAGCGGAGTGGGTGATGATGGATTGAGGACATGAAGGCGGTGTAACTCGGTAAAGGCGTGCCGTCATCTTGGGGCGGTTCCGCAGGATTTGCGGCTGCGAGGCGTGGATGGGCCCGGTGGTGCGGGTTCAGGCGGCCACGGGGCGCGGCGGATCGGGTGGCCTTGCACCCATCCCCGCCCCTGATCCGCCGCGAGCGCCTTTTGAAGATCGGGGCCCCTGCACTGGCTGGCCCATGGCCAGGCCAGGTGAAAGGCCGGGGCGCCCCGGTCGTCAGACGCGGATGGAGAGCGCGCGCTGGTACATGGCGGGATCGACGTTCGCACCGGTGAGTGCCACGGCGACGGTGCGGTCCACGACGGGCAGGCGTCCGGACAGCGCGGCCGCGAGCGCGACGGCCCCGCCCGGCTCCACCACCAGCCCGAACTCATCGAACGCCACGCGCATGGCCGCGAGCGCCTCGGCGTCGCTCACCACCAGCCCGCCCCCGAGGCGTGGCGCGTTGATCGAGAAGGTCAGGGCACCGGGCATGGGCGCCAGCACGGCATCGCAGATGGAAGCCGCGCCGGGCGCGTTGCCCAGCCGCGTGCCGGCCGCGAGGCTGCGGGCGGTGTCGTCGAAGCCTTCCGGTTCCACGGCGAAAACCCGGGCGGTGGGCAGCAAGGCCTCCCAGGCCAGGGCACAGCCTGCCGTCAGGCCGCCCCCCGCGCAGCACACCAGGAGCGCGTCCGGCACCGCTCCCATGGCCTCGGCCTGACGCGCGACCTCCAGGCCGAGGGTCGCCGCCCCGGCGATCATCCGGCGGTCGTCGTAGGGGGGCACCAAGATCAGGCCGCGCTCCGCCGCGAGCCGGCGCCCCACCGCTTCCCGGTCTTCGGTGGCCCGGTCGTAGAGCACGACCTCCGCGCCCCAGCCGCGGGTCCGCTCGATCTTCGCCGCTGGCGCGTCCGCGGGCATGGCGATGACCACGGTGCCGATGCCCAGGCGCTGCCCGGCCCAGGCGACGGCCTGGGCATGGTTGCCGGAGGAGAAGGCCACCACGCCGTGTGCCCGCTCATCCGCGGACAGGAGCGAGAGGCGGTTCCAGGCGCCCCGTGCCTTGAAGCTGCCGGTTCGCTGCAGCCCCTCGGCCTTGACCAGGAGGCGCCCGCCCAGCCGCGCGTTCAGGCGCTCGCTTTCCAGGAGGGGCGTTTCGACGAGCACGCCCCGGATACGGGCGGCCGCCTCCTCGATGTCCTGGAAGGAGGGGGCGGTCAGGTGCCCGGGTGTGGGAGCGGTGTTGTCCATGGCCGCCAGGTTGAAAGCCTGGCGTGCCTGAGGCAATCGGGGGATTGTCGCAGCGACAATGATGGACGGATGGGCCACGGCGCGGAAAACATCGCAGCGATCCTGGAGGCGGAGATCCGGGAAGGGGGGCTTCTTCCGGGCGCGCGGCTGCCCACGCACCGGGAACTCGCCTTTCGCCATGGCGTGGCGCTCAACACCGCATCGCGCGCCATGCGCCTGCTGGAGGCGCGCGGCCTGGTGGTGGGAGAGGTCGGGCGCGGCAGCTTCGTCCGGCCGCCAGGCCATATCGACGCTGGGTCCTTCCGGATCGAGGAGGGCGCATCGGGCTTCGTCGACCTCGCCCGCAACGTGATGCCCCTGCCCGGGCTGGCCGACCGCTTCGAAAGGGCGGCCCGGCTTGTCCTCCGGCGTGAACGCGCGGCTGTCGCAGACTACCAGCCCCATGCCGGGCGGGCAGTGGACCGGGCGGCCGGGGCCGCATGGCTGTCGCGCCGTGGGTTGCCCGACGATCCCTCCCGCGTCGTGATCTGCGCGGGCGCGCAGCACGCCGTCACCATCGCCCTCATGGCGGCCACCCGGCCCGGCGACACCATCGCGGCGGAGGCGCTGAGCTGGCCCGGCATCAAGGCCAGTGCGACGGCCCTGGGGTTGAAAGTCCTGCCCGTGCCGATGGACGGGAACGGGCTGCGCCCGCGCGCCCTGCTGCGGCTGGCCCTGCGCCACCGGATCGCGGCGCTCTACTGCATGCCGTCGCTGCAGAACCCGACGGCCACGACGATGCCCCTGCGGCGGCGCGAGGCGGTGGCCGCGGTCGCGCGGCGCCTGGACTTCCGCATCATCGAGGACGACGCCTACGGCTTCCTGACCGAGGACGACCCGCCGGTGCCGCCACTGGCGGCGCTCGCCCCGGAGCGGACCTGGCATCTGCGTTCCACCTCGAAAAGCTTCACCCCGGGCCTGAGGGCCGCCTGGATGCTCGTGCCGCCGGGGTGGGAGGAGCAGGCCGCGAACCTGATCCGCGCCACCATCTGGACCGCGCCGCCCCTGGGTGCCGCGATCGCTTCCCTGTGGGTCGGGGACGGGACCGCCGCCCTCCTCGAGGCGGCGAAGCGCCGCGAGGCACGGGTGCGCCAGGAACTCGCCGCCCACCTGCTTCCGCTTCGTCCGTCCTCCTCGTCCCACCCCGCTTCCATGCATCTCTGGCTCGAGCTGCCGCGGAAGACGACGGCGCAGGATCTCGTGCGGCGCGTGGCCACTCTCGGCGTGAGGATCACGCCCGGCGCGGCCTTCGGATTAGACTGTGCGCCGAACAGCATACGGCTTGCGCTGGGCACCCCCGAGCAGCGCGGCGACCTGGAGCGGGCCCTGCACCTTCTCGGCAGCGTCCTGTGAACTGAGGGGCCGCAGGCACCGCCCCGGGCGGGCGCCGGAAGGGCGCCGTGGACCGGGCGCGTCCACTTGGCCGCCGTGCTTGCCCGCTGGCCCCCGCGCGCGAGACGCCCGCGCTTCCGGGGAAGCTCAACTGAACTCCTCCGGTTCGCCCGGACGGACCGCTAGGCCCGGTGGGCTGGTTTCTGCATCCGGCCGGGCTGAGCTGCGCCGTGTTCCCGGTGACCGTGATGGCCAGGATGATCGTCGGCATCTCCGCCCGCGGGTTATCCGGCCAAGCTCGCGGTGCGAAGGTGGGCGGCCGGCGGCTGCCCGCCTAGCTTCCGAGGACGGCCTTCACCTCGAGATACTCCTCGAACCCGAAAACCCCGAACTCGCGCCCGTTGCCGGATTGCTTGTAACCGCCGAAGGGAAGGCTGCGGTCGAATGCGGCTCCGTTGACGTAGACGCGCCCCGCCCGGATGCGGTTGGCGATGGCCCGTGCTCGATCCGGATTCCGGGATTGCACGAAGCCCGCCAGTCCGAAAGGCGTATCGTTGGCGATCTCGACCGCCTCGTCCTCCGTGTCGTAGCTCATGATGGACAGAACGGGGCCGAAGATCTCCTCCCTCGCGATCCTCATCTGCGGCCCCACGTCGGCGAACACGGTTGGCCGGACGTAGTACCCGCGGTTGCTATCCGCCGGCTGCCCCGGTCCGCCGGCCACGAGGGTCGCACCCTGGTCGATCCCGGACCGGATGAAGTCCTGAACCTTCTCGAACTGTGCCCGGCTCACCAGCGGGCCCATGGTCGTGGCCGGATCGAGCGGGTCGCCGAGGCGAATGGCGGCGACGGCCTCGCGCGCCGCCTCCATCGCCGCCTCGCGCCCCGCGCGGGGAATGAGCATGCGCGTGGGGGATTGGCAGTTCTGGCCGGCATTGGTGTAGCAGGCGTGGACGCCCTGGATCACGGCGGCGTGGAGATCCGCATCGTCGAGAATGATGTTGGCGGACTTGCCGCCAAGCTCCTGTGCGACGCGCTTGACCGTGTCCGCCGCCAGCTTCGCCACGCGTATGCCGGCGGCCGTGGACCCGGTGAAGGAAACCATGTCGATCCCCGGATGGGCGGCGATCGCTTCCCCGACGGTGGGCCCGTCGCCGTTCACGAGGTTGAAGACGCCGGGCGGCAGGCCCGCCTCGTGGACGATTTCCGCGAAGAGCATGGCGCTGAGCGGCGCGACCTCGCTGGGCTTCAGCACGACGGTGCAGCCGGTCGCCAGGGCCGGGGCGAACTTCGAGGCCACCTGGTTCAGCGGCCAGTTCCAGGGCGTGATCAGGCCGCAGACGCCGATCGGCTCACGGCGGATCACGCCGTGGCCCATCCGCTCCTCGAACCTGTACCCGGCCAGCACGCGCACCGCCTCCTCGAAGTGGAAAAGGGCGACGGTCGCCTGGCGCTCGGTGGCGAAGGTGATGGGCGCGCCCATCTCGAGCGTCATCATTCGGGCCAGCTCCGGCAGGCGCGCGCGGAAACCCGCGATGATCCGGTGGAGATAGCCGAGGCGTTCTTCCACGCTCGTCAGGGAATAGGTCGCGAAGGCCCGGCGGGCGGCGTAAACGGCCCGGTCCACGTCCTGGGGGGAACCCAGGCTGATCTGGCCGAAGGTCTCCTCCGTCGCGGGGTTCTCGACCTTCAGGACCGACGGCGAGACCGGATCCACCCAGGCGCCGTCGATGTAGAATTTCTGCGTGTCCATGGCGTCCTGGCCTTAGAGGTGCCTGCCCTCGTCCACGGGCAGGACGATGCCCGTCGAACTGGTCAGGCTGACGATGCAGGCGATCACGGCCCGTGCGACATCGTCGGGTGTCGTGACGTGGGCGAGCGGGAGCCGCTCGGCCGTTCTGCGGAGCTGCTCGTGCGTGCGGCCGGGAACGAAGCCCGTGTCGACGCCGGCCGGTGAAACGGAGAAGACGCGCACCTTCGGCGCGAGCACCTTGGCGAGCGCGATCGTGAGCGCGTCGACGCCCGCCTTCGCTGCCAGATACGCCAGGCTGCTGCCGAGGCCCGTGCGGGCCGCGATGGAGGAGATGTTCACGATCGCCGCGCGGTCGCCGCGCTCCAGCAGGGGGCGGAAGGCGCGGATCACCGCGAAGGGGCCGCGCAGGTTCACGGCGACGGTCCGGTCGAAGATGTCGTCGGTCAGGCCGTCCAGGTCGTCGGCGGGAACGGGCGTCGTCGCGCCGCCGCAGTTCACCAGCGCGTCGAGCCGCCCGTGGCGCCGCTCGACGGCCGCCGCGGCCTCGGCGATCGAGGCCGGCTCGTCGATCGCGATGCGCAAGGCCAGGTGCCCGGTGCCATCCAGCGCGGCAGCGATGTCGTCCGCCTCGGCCCGGCGGCTGTTGTAGCCGAGGACGACCGCGGTACCCAGGGCCGCGAGGCGGATCGCCGTCGCCTTGCCGATGCCACCGCTGGCGCCCGTCACCAGCGCAACCGCGGGAATGGGCAGCGTGGGGATTTCGGCACCGGTCATCGGCGCGGGCACGCGGCGCCATGCGCCCGGAGGTCCGCCGGCCTGCGCCTTCTTTCCGCCCCGTGGTCCATTGCGGTTCCTCCTCCCCGGTTCGGCCGCGAAATTAGTCGATGCCGGAGGGGCGTCGATCCGCGATTGGCAAAATTCCGCATCCCGGAAAGCGAGCACATTGGCGAACCACCATCCATGCTCTCGGCTAGGGTGCCCGCAACACGAAGCGCGCTTTCTGCGCCGCAAGGGAGAACACCATGAAGACGCGCGTCACTCGCAGGGTCGCGCTGGCCATCGGCACGGCGGGCCTCTGGGCGCCGCCCGCCGTTCAGGCGCAGGCCTGGCCGTCGCGGCCGGTCACGATGATCATGCCGTTCTCCGCCGGTGGCGGCACCGACCTCCTGGCGCGGGCATTGGCGCAGTATCTGGGCGAGACACTGGGGCAGCAGGTCATCGTCGACAACCGCAGCGGGGCGGGCGGCAACATCGGCGGTGCCGCCGTCGCCCGGGCTGCACCCGACGGCTACACGATCCTGTTCGGCACGCCGGGGCCGCTCGCGAACAACAAGCTGATCTACCGGAACCTGCCGTTCGACCCCGAACAGGCCTTCTCGCCGGTTGTGCTGATCGCCAAGTCGCCCCTGGTCGTCGCGGCCAGGACGTCGATCGCGGTGAGGAATATCAGGGAGATGGTGGCACACGCGAAGGCGGACCCCGGCAAGCTCACGGTTGGCGTTCCCGGGAACGGGACGCTGGGCCACATCACCGCCCTGCTGCTGGAGAAGGAGCTCGGGATCAGCCTGACGAGCATCCCGTACCGTGGCACGGCGGACGTGGTGAAGGACCTGCTGGGCGGGCAGATCGATCTCGCGATGGACTTCCTGCCGTCCTACGTGCCGCTCGCGCGGGAGGGGAAGATCCGCGCCCTTGCGGTCACCACCGCCCAGCGCTCAAGCGACCTGGCGGATGTCGAGACCGTGCAGGAGGCCGGGTTCCGCGATTTCGAGGCCTCCGCCTGGTACGCACTGGCCGCGCCGGCGGGCACGCCGAACGAGGTCGTGGAGCGGCTGAACGCCGCCACCAACGCGTTCCTCGGGAGCGCCAGGGGCCAGGAGGCTCTCGCCAAGCTGAGCATGCAGGCCGTCGGCGGCACGCCGGCCGAGCTGAGGACATTCATTGCCGCGGAACTCAGGAAATGGGGTCCGGTGGTGCGGGAAGCGAATATTTCCATGTGACGCGTCCGGCCCTGCGGCAGGCGTGCTCCGCACGTCGGGAGCGGAGCCGTGCCCCTGGCCCGCCCCCTTTCCGCCCAAAAGGGGAGGACGAGAGGGGAGAAGGCGATGCGCGCGATCGAGATCAGGGGCAAGGGCGGGCCGGAAGTGCTGGCCCTGGTGGACAGGCCGGTTCCGGCCTGCGGCCCGGGGGAGGTGCTGGTGCGGGTCGCCGCCGCCGGCGTGAACCGGCCGGACGTGCAGCAGCGCAAGGGACTCTACCCGCCGCCGCCCGGCGTCACCGACATTCCCGGCCTCGACATCGCCGGCATCGTGGAGAAGGTGGCACCCGGTGTCGCCTGGCCACGGCCCGGAGACGCCGTTTGCGCCCTCGTGGCCGGCGGTGGCTATGCCGAGTTCTGCGCCGTCCCCGCGCCGCAATGCATGCCGGTTCCGCGCGGCCTCTCCTTTGCCCAGGCGGCGACCCTGCCGGAGGTGTTCTTCACGGCCTGGAACAATGTCTTCTGGCTCGGCCGCCTGGCGGAGGGAGAGACGCTGCTCGTTCAGGGCGGCACCAGTGGCGTCGGGCTGGCCGCGATCCAGATGGCGCGGCACCTGCGGGCCGCGAGGGTGATCGCGACGGCAAGCTCGGCGGAGAAGCGCGCGGTCTGCCTGGCACACGGTGCCGATGGGGTGGTGGACTACCGCGAGGCGGACTGGCCGGAGCGGGTGCGCGACCTGGCCGGCGGCTGGGGCGTGGATGTGATCCTCGACAGCCAGGGTGGTGACTATACGCCGATCGAGATGGGGTTGCTCGCGGTGGACGGGCGCCTTGTCCTGATCGCCAGCCACCGCGCCCCGCGGGCGGAGATCAGCACGCGCGACGTGTATATCCGCCGGCTGACCCTGACCGGCTCCACGCTGCGGGGCCGGCCGCCGGCCTATAAGGGCCGTATCGCGCGGGAGCTGGTGGAGCAGGTCTGGCCCCTGCTGGAGGACGGCCGGATCCGCAGCCATCTCTGCGGCGTCCATCCGCTGGAGGAGGCGGGGGCGGCGCAATCCGTGCTCGACGCGAACGCTCAGATCGGCAAGCTGGCGCTAACGGTGTCCGATCTCGCCGGAACCGTCCCGGAGCCTCCCCCCTGAGCGATCCTCCCGTCCAATCCGTCCTGCGCGCCGTGTCGCTGCTGAAGGAGCTGAACCGGCAGCGCAGCACCACGGTGGAGGAGCTCTACCGCGCCACGGGGCTGCCGAAGCCGACGATCATGCGGCTCCTTGGAACCCTGGTCGCCGCGGGGCTGGTCACCAGGGCGAGCCGCGCGCTGGGCTATCAGGTCACCTCGGACGTGCTTTCGCTCAGCGCCGGCTATCATGGCGGACCGCTGGTGGCGGAGGCCGGGCGCCCCTGGGCGGCGGACCTGACGCGCCGGCTGCGCTGGCCCGCCGCCATCGCCGTGCTGGACGGCGCGCGGATGGCGATCAGCGTCAGCACCATCGCGGACAGCGCGGTCTCGCCCTTCCACAGCTCGGTCGGGTCGCACCTCAGCCTTGTCACGCGTGCCCTCGGCCGTGCCTACCTCGCCTGGTGCCCGGATACGGAGAGGCGCATCCTGCTGCGGATGCTTTCCGCCTCCCCCGACCCGGAGGACAGCCCGCCCAACCTGGAGCGCGTGCTCCGGGGCATCGTCGGCACCGCGCGGCAGCAGGGCTACGCGCAGCGCGACCCGAAGGTGGAACCGCGCTCCTCCGACACCGTGGCGGTGCCGATCCTTCAGGGCGGGATGGTCGCGGGCACGATCGGCCTCAGCTACTTCCGCTCCGCCGTGAACCACCGCGCCCTGACCGAGGAGCTGGTGCCGGCGCTGAAGGAGGCGAGCCGGGAGATCACCGCGTCGATGGAGCGCCTGCAGAGGGGCGGCGGAGGAGGCTGAGGCGCTTCCAGGCGGCTATCGCGCCAGATCGGCCTTGAGGGCCTGCATCGCGCCCACCAGCATCGCCGTGGTGTTGAAGCAGACCATGCCGGTGCCCGCCGCCTCCAGCCGGCGGACGTCCTCCGCCGTGCGGCCCACCGTCGCCCATGCCACCCCGGCGCGCTTCGCGGCTTCCGCGATGCGCGCCACTGCGTCCTGCACCGCCGGATGCTGGATGTCGCCGGCATGGCCGAGCGAGGCGCCCAGGTCGCCCGGCCCGATGAAGACCGCGTCGATTCCGGGCACCGAGACGATCTCGTCCACCACGGGCAGCGCCTCGGCGTCCTCGACCATGACGATCGCGACGGTGTGGCGGTTGCGCGTGGCATAGTAAGCCTTGCTGTTCCCGGTGCCGTAGGCGGACGAGCGGGACAGTGCCACCCCCCGCTTGCCTTCCGGCGCGTAGAGCGCCCGCTCCACCACCTCGCGCGCGATGGCGGCGCTGGAGACGTGCGGCACCAGGATCCCGTCCGCTCCGGCGTCCAGCACGCGCTGGATGCTCGCCACCGATCCGTCCGGCACGCGGACCAGCCCGGTCATGCCGTGCATCGCGGCGGCGCGCAGCATGTCCTCGATGGACTCGATGCCGGCCGGGCCGTGCTCGGTGTCGATGATGACGAAATCGTAGCCGCAGAAGCCCGCCATCTCGACCGTCGCGGCCGAGGGGGTGCCGACGAAGAAGCCGAGCAGGCGGTCGCCCCGGCGCATCCGGTCCTTGAAGCTGTCGGGCATGCCTATGCTGCCTCGTCGAGGCCGACGAGGCGCGCCGCGTTGGATGAGACGAGCTTGCGGATGTCGGCTTTCGGCACCTGCTGGTCGAGGAGCAGCCTGACCACCTGCCGGAACCCCTCCACCGGGCGCGGGGACCCCACCAGCCCGAGGTCCGAGGACAGGATGGTGCGGTCCACCCCGGCCACTTCGATCAGGTGCACCAGCTCCTCCGGCGTGAACTTCTTCGCCTTGCCTTCCACCCACATGCAGATCGAGTGCTCGATATGGGCGCCGATCGCGACCAGCTCCCGGATGTCGTCGTCCGTGCACCCGATCAGGTAGGTGGGGTGGTTCACAAGGAGGCGGTTCACCCCGCGGCGTCTCGCCTCCTCGAAGACCTTGATCATCTCCGCCGCGTCGAGATGCCCGCCGGAGAGGATGATGTCGGCCTCCGCGATGATGTCGAGGACCTTCTTCGTGTCGTCCAGCAACTCTCCGTTCGCGTCGGTGGCGCGCAGCGGGATCGGGTCGAGCATCTTCTTCGCCGTCTTCGGGAAGCTCTTGCCCTGGCCCAGTGCCTGCTCGATGTGGTTCGCGGCCGAAAGGGTCGGCATCCAGACGATCTTGGCGCCGAGCTTCGCCGCGTGGTCCACGGCGTGCGGGTTGATGCCGCCCGAGGCGTTGTTGAGCGCGATACCGGAGAAGAGCTTCACCCCCAGCTCGGGGAAGAGCTTTTCCAGCACCATCGCGTGGGCGGTGCCGAGATAGAAGTGGTCCTTGTAGAGCAGGGCACGGAACCCGGCCGCGGCGCAGTCCAGCAATGCCTCGTGGTGGTCCAGTATGCGGGGCATGGCGGCGGGGCCGCTATGGCAATGCAGGTCGACGGCGCCGACCAGAAGCTCGGCCGCTTCCGTATCGCGTGCCAGGGTGTTTTCGGCGATGTCGCTCATCGGGATGTCCTGCTCAGGCCCTTTCGGGCATCGGGTAGTCGTCGGCGTTCAGGACCCATCCCGGTTTCTTCGAGAAATCGAGCCGGGGCGGACAGAAGATGTCGACGAGCTGATTGAGGCCGTGAAGCTGGGCCCGTGTCGTGTGGATGGATGGCGGCGGGATCACCGCGACGGAAGGAGAGCCGCAGAAGGCGTGCTCGTCCTCACGCCAGTGATTCATGTTCGGCGTCCAGGGCCAGCGCAGGTCGTGAATGAACTCGCCATCGAGGGCGAGCGAGCACTGCTCGAAGTCGTCGTGGTGGTGCGGAGAGAGTTTCGTGATGTCGCGCGGCTCGTGCCGGGGGTCGAGGTAGTTCACCATGAAGGTGGAGCCGCGGAAGATCCGCCCGAAGCGCCCGCTCTCGACCTGCACGTCCAGCCCGTAGCGGCGGATGCGGTGGCCATCTGCGGGTGCCGGCCAGGCCTGGAACGGCGGGATGAGCGGGTTCGGCGTGGCATAGGCGTTGTTGTTCGGACAGCGTGCGACCAGGTCCTCAGCCAGGGCGGTGAAGAGGCGAACCACCCGGCCGGCACGCGGGATCTCGATGCTGCTGTCACCCGGTGGGATGAAGACCACCGCGTTGCCATCGCAAGTCAGCCGCTCGTCGCCTGCGGTCACCACTGCGGTGGTCGCGGCGTCCGGGAGGATGAGGACGTACTCGTCCTTCTGGTTCCTTCGCTCGAGGCGTGCACCGTCGCGGGCTTCGGTGTGGGTGACGACGAAGTTCTGGCCACGCGCGTACCAGGTCCTGCCTTCGGGGCCGTCATCCCCGGGCGGGGTCTCGTAGAACCGGACATAGCTCGGCGGCGCGTAGCCGGCAGGCGGAACCCCTTGGCTCGTTCCGGGCGGCGCGAGGGATGCGCGCGGATCTGACTTGTCATACATGGTCCATGGTCCTCAGTCGGCGGCGGACGAACGCGCTCCCGCAAGCTCGGCTGGCGACCGGCGGCACCGTGGAGCACGTTGCCCGGAAGGGCATTTGCAGGCCAGGACGAAGGTCATTCGCGACGCCTCTGCTTTCAGCGGAGTTGCGGGAGCCAGCAGTCAGCATGCTAGTCACGGTCCACCGCGACGCTGGACCAAATCTTTGGACATTCCGAGATGCGGAATTGCGGTGTCCATTCGGGCGTCCCCAGGAGCAAAGGAACCGGGGCAGCATGACGGCCCATCGGTGAGCACTGGAGTGGGTCGTTCCACGGCTTGCGGATAGCCCCGCGTGTCCTGTGCCGGCGCCACCGGCAGAGCGACCCCGGGTCGTTCGGCGCCCCCGGGTCCTCGCGCTTTCCCTTGACGCCTGCGGGAGTGCTTGGACAACACGGAGGTTGCAGGACAGCGGCCTGGATGTCGGACGCTGGCAGAACGCCCCGCTTGAGTCGGGAGCAGGCGCTTCGCGTGCGGCAGGGGCGATGGTTGAAGCGGGGCGGCGGCAGCGATCGCATCTGAACCCGCGAGCAAGGCACCAGGATCTGGTGTCAGGCGAGGGGGGCCGCTTCGGCAAGGACGGTGTCTGCGAATTCCGCCGGGAGGCAGGGATCAGAATCCGTCGGGCGCGCCATGTTCAAGACCTGCGACGACGCCAGGGGAGGACATCGGCCGCTCCATGCAGCGCTGTCCGTGCTTCCCTTGCTGGGTCCTGCCCCTTCGAGAGGATCGCCATCAACCCATCCGATGCCTTTCCCCCGAGATGGCGCAAGTCCCACCCCGGCACTCGCGCAGTTGCTGATGGGGAGTGGGCATCGGACGCCGCGGGCGCATGTGCGCTTCACCCGACGGCGGATAGGGCCAGCCCCAGCTCGCGGGCGCGCGCCAGGAGCGGTGCTTTCGCCCGGTGGATGATCTCGGCCTGGCTGGTGCGCATCGCCGGTGCGGCAACGCTGATCGCCGCCACTGCATAGCCGTCCGGATCGAGCACCGGCGCGGCGAGTACGCGCAGGCCGTTCGCTTTGGCCCAGTTGGCGACGGCGCTGGATGCTCATCTTTCGGAGATCATGCGCGATCCGGCGACAGTGAAGCGGTTCGCGGCACTTGGCCTGGAACCCGTTTATGCCGGCGCGGACGAGTTCCGCCGGTTCATCGCGGCCGACGTGACCCGGAACAGCGAGCTGCCGCGCAGCGCCAACTTCCAACCGGACTAGGAGCCCCACAGAACAGAGGACCACCCTTCCGGCTCTCCCGCCCCGAATGTCCTGGGCTGGTGCTCGGTGCAGTTCGCGGAAGATGGCCTGCGGCCCGACACGCGGGTGCTGCTCTCCGCCGGCTCCGGGCGGTCAGGCTTTGCCGACCCCGCCATGGTGCAGGTGGCAGGCGGCCACCTGGCCCGGCAGGACCGGGAGAAGCGCGGGTGTCTCGATGCGGCAACGTGGGCCGGCATGGGGGCAGCGGGGATGGAAGTGGCAGCCCGGCGGGGGGGCGAGGGGCGAGGGGATTTCGCCCGCGATCGGCCGGAAGACGCCGCGGCCCTGGCCCAGTTTCGGGACGCTGTCGAGCAGCGCCCGGGTGTAGGGATGTGCGGGGGCGGCGTAGAGGACCGGCATGGGCGCGAGTTCCACGATGCGGCCGAGATA
Source organism: Muricoccus vinaceus (assembly GCF_042433125.1). Taxonomy (NCBI): domain Bacteria; kingdom Pseudomonadati; phylum Pseudomonadota; class Alphaproteobacteria; order Acetobacterales; family Roseomonadaceae; genus Muricoccus; species Muricoccus vinaceus. The sequence goes on from NZ_JBHLVZ010000019.1 coordinate 64,622, forward strand.
CATGATGGCGACGCGGTCCGAGACATGCCGGACCACGCCAAGGTCGTGCGAGATGAAGAGTCCGGTCAGCCCGAGGTCCCGCCGCAGGTCGGCGAACAGGTTCAGCACCTGCGCCTGGATCGAGACGTCGAGCGAGGCCACGGGCTCGTCCAGCACCAGCAGTTCCGGCCCGAGGGCGAGGGCGCGCGCGATGGCCACCCGCTGTCGCTGGCCGCCGGAGAACTGGTGGGGATAGCGGCGGCGCATCGCCGGATCGAGGCCGACGCGTGCCAGCATGTCGGCGACGAAGGCATCGGCCCCCGCGCGCCGCACCAGACCGTGCGCCAGGGGGCCCTCGGCGACCGTGTCGCCGACGCGCATGCGGGGGTCGAGGCTGGCGAAGGGGTCCTGGTGAATCATCTGCACGCGGAAGCTCCGCTTGCGGCCGCCCGACATGATCGGCGCGCCGTCGAAGCTCACGGTGCCCTCGCTGGGCTCATGGATGCCGGCGACGATGCGGCCCAGGGTGGACTTGCCGCAGCCGCTCTCGCCCACCAGCCCCAGCACCTCGCCGCGCGCGATCCGGAGGTCCACGCCGCTGACGGCCTGGACCGCGCCCGGTGCGGCATGGCCGAGGAGGCGCGCGAGGCGGTCGCCCAGGCTGACCGGGCGGGCGAAGCGCTTGCTGACGCCCTCGACGCTCAGCAGCGGCGTCATGCCGGTGCCTCCAGCGGGTGGTGGCAGAGGGCGGACTGGCCGGCGCCGAAGTCGAGGTCGGGCGGCGGCAGGGCGCAGTCCGGCTGCGCGCGCGGGCAGCGCGTGCGAAAGGAGCAGCCGGGATCGGGGCCGCCATCCGCCCCGCGCGGCGGGGCGCCGGCCGCGAGCTGGGGCAGGCGCGTGCCGGGCTCGTGGCCGGAGGGGACGGAGCCGATCAGGGCGGCGGTGTAGGGGTGGCGCGGGGCGGCGATGACGCGCGCGGCCGGGCCGCGCTCCACGACGCGGCCGGCATACATGACGCAGACATCGTCGGCGAGGGAGGACACCACCGACAGGTCATGCGTGATCCAGAGAAAGGCGGTGCCGGTCTCGTCCGCGAGGCGCCGGACCTCGGCCAGGATCTGGCCCTGGATGGAAACGTCGAGCGCCGTGGTCGGCTCGTCCGCGATAATGGCGGCGGGACGGTGGAGGAGGGCGGTGGCGATGGCGACGCGCTGGCGCATTCCGCCGGAGAGCTGGTGCGGGTAGGCCTCCAGCCGCTCCGCCGGGCTGGGAATGCCGACGGTGGCCAGGGCGTCGCGCGCGCGGCCGAGAGCGGCCTTGCGGGAAACGGGATCGTGGGCGCGCACGGCGGCGGCCATCTGCGTGCCGATGCGGAGCACGGGGTTGAGCGTCATCAGCGGGTCCTGGAACACCATGGCGACGCGCGCCCCGCGGAGGCAGCGCATGGCGCCCTGGGGGAGGCCGGCGATGTTCACCCCCTCCAGCAGCACCTCCCCGCCCGTCACGCGGCCGGGCGGTTCCACGAGGCCCAGGATGGAGAAGCCGGTGACCGATTTGCCGGAGCCGCTTTCCCCGACCAGGCCGAGGATGCGGCCGCGCTCGATGCGGAGGCTGACGCCGTCCACCGCGCGGACGACGCCGCCGCGCCCCGGAAACTCGGTTCGGAGGCCGCGGAGTTCAAGCGCGGGAGGCACGGGGCCGCTCATCGGCGGCGCCGGGGGTTGATGACCTGGCGGAGTTGGTCGCCGACGAGGTTGATGGCCAGCACCGTCACCATCAGCGCGATGCCGGGATAGACCGAGATCCAGTAGCGGCCGGAGAGCATGAACTGGAAGCCGTTGGCGATGAGCAGCCCGAGGGAGGGGCGCGTGACGGGCAGGCCGAGGCCGAGGAAGCTCAACGTGGCCTCGAGCGAGATGGCGGTCGCGATCTGCACGGTCACCACCACGATCAGCGGCGGCAGGGTGTTGGGCAGAAGGTGGCGCCAGAGCACGCGGGCGCCGGAGAGGGGGGTCGAGAGCGCGGCCTCCACGTAGTCCTTGCGGCGCTCGGCGGAGGCGGCGCCGAAGGCGGTGCGGGCGAAATAGGCGTATTGCGCGGCCACCAGCGCGGCCATGAGCTGCGGCACCCCCTGGCCGAGCACCGCCACGAGGACGAGGGCGAGGAGGATGGCCGGCAGGGAGAGCTGCAGGTCCACCACCCGCATCGCCACCGCGCCGAACCAGCCGCCGTAATAGGCCGCCGACAGGCCGATGGCGGTGCCGACGGTGAGGGCGACGATACCGGCCGTGACCGCGATCGCGAGGCTGAGGCGCAGGCCGTAGAGGATGGCCGAGAGAAGGTCGCGCCCGGCATTGTCGGTGCCGAGCCAGTGGACGTATTCGCCCGAGCCGATGCTGCCGGGTTCGAGCCGGGCGTCCATCAGGTCCAGCGCCGACTGGTCGTAGGGGTCCTGCGGCGCGATCCAGGGGGCGAGGAGCGCGAGGAGCGCGATGGCGACGACCAGCGCGAGCGCCGCGACGGCGACGGGGGATCGGCGGTATTCCTGCCAGCCCTCCACCAGGGCCTCACGGTTCATCGGGCGCGCACCCGGGGGTCGAGCAGGCCGTAGGTGAGTTCGACGAACAGGTTGATGGCCACGAACAGAAGCACCACGAGAATGAGGTAGGCCACCATCACGGGCCGGTCGAGCGAGGTGATGCTCTCGATCACCAGCTTGCCCATGCCGGGCCAGTTGAAGACGGTTTCCGTGACCACGGCGAAGGCGAGTGTGGAGCCGAACTCCAGCCCGAAGATCGTGACAATGGGAATGCCGATGTTCTTCAGCACGTGGAGCCCGACGACCTGCCGTTCCGGCAGGCCCTGGGCACGGGCGAAGCGGACGTGCTCGCTGCCCATCACCTCCTCCGTTCCGGCACGGACGAGGCGGATGAGGAGGCCGAGCTTGAAGAGGGAGAGGTTCAGGGCGGGGAGAAGAAGGTGGGTCCATCCCTCGCGCGTCCAGATGCTCAGGCCCAGCCAGCCAACGGGGCCGCGTCCGCCGGAAGGAAGCCAGCGCAGCTCGACCGTGAAGAAGAGGATGAGCAGCAACCCGATCCAGAAGGTCGGCACGGAGAAGCCGAGGGTGGAGAGGGCCATGATGGCGCGGCTGGAGCGAGCCTCCGGCCGGTAGCCGGCCCAGATGCCGAGCGGGATGCCGAAGGCCGCCGCGATCAGCAGCGCCAGCACCGTCAGTTCCAGCGTGGCGGGCAGGCGGGAAAGGATGAGCGGCAGGACGGGGATGCGGAAGACGAAGCTGTTGCCGAAATCCCCGCGCAGGACGTTGCCCAGGAAGTGGCCGTACTGCTGCCAGAGTGGAAGGTCGAGCCCGTACTGCCGGATGATGGCCGCGCGCATCGCCTGCGTCGCGGCCGGATCGATCAGCACGTCGATGGGGTTGCCGATGGCATAGACGCCGAGGAAGACCAGCACCGACATCACGAGCATGACGAGGGCGGCCTGGGCGAGCCGCCCCAGCAGGAATGCCGTCACGCGCCCTTCGGGGTGACGAGTTGGGCCAGCGTCTCCTGGTCCACCCTTGGGGTGAAGGACAGCTTGTTCCTGCCCATGGCCCAGACGGTCTGCGGCATGACGATGGGGAGCATCGGGCGGTCGTTCATGCTGATCTCGGCGGCGCGGGCGAACATCTCGCGCCGCTTCGCGTCATCGAGCGTGCGGGAGCCGTCGAGCAGCAGCTTGTTGACCTCGGGGTTGCTGTAGCCGGAGCGGTTGAAGTTGCCCAGGCCGACGGAGGGATCGGGACCGTGGATCATGGCACCGTAGGTATAGGCGGCCTCCCCGGTCAGGGTGCCCCAGCCCGACATCTGCAGGCTGTAGTCGCCGCGCGTGCTGGCGGGGAAGAACACCGTGCCCGTGACCGCGTTGGGGTTGGCCTTCACGCCGATGCGCGACCATTGCTGGGCCAGCGCCTCGCAGAGGGCGCTGTCACCGGGCAGGCGGTTGCTGGTGGAGTGGAAGTCGATCTCGAAGCCGCGGGGATATCCGGCCTCCGCCATCAGGGCGCGGGCGCGGGCGAGGTCCGGGCGGCGCTCGGGCAGGTTCGGGCTGGCGCCGAAGAAGCTGTCGGGCATGAGCTGCGACATGGGCTTGGCCAGGCCCTCGAAGACCACGCGGGCCAGCGCCCGGCGGTCGATGGCGAGGTCCATGGCCTGGCGCACGCGCGGGTCGCGGAAGGGGTTCGCCTCGATCTCCCGCCCGTCCACCTTCGCCAGGCGGGGGAGCTTTTCCGCGAGGGTGAAGTAGACGTTGAAGACGTAGACGCTGTCGCCCACCACCACCTCCATGGTGGGGTCCCGCTGAAGGGAGGCGACATCCGTGGCGGGGACGTAGTTGATCATGTCCACCTGGCCGCTCTTCAGCGCGGCGATGCGGGCCGCGTCGTTCGGGATCTCCCGCCGGATCACCCGCGCCCAGGGCTGCGTGGCGCCGTCCTTCAGGGCCCACCAGCCATCGAAGCGTTCCATCACGAGGTCGCCGCGCGGTTCCCAGCGGGTGAAGCGGAACGGTCCGGTGCCGATGGCGGCGGCGCCCGAGTTGAACTCCTCGTTCCGCGGGGCCGCGCCGATCTTGCGGGGGACGATCATCAGGCGGGTGAAGTCGTTGGGCAGGGTGGGCGCCGGGCCGTCGGTGACGAAGCGCACGGTCAGGGGGTCCACCACCTCCGCGCTTTTCGCGCGCTTGGTGTAGAGGGTCATGGACATCGGGCCCGTGACCTGGGGGATGCGTTCCAGCGAGAACTTCACGTCCTCGGCGGTGAAGGGGGAGCCGTCGTGGAAGGTGACGCCCTCGCGCAGCTTGAACTCCCAGGTGGTGTCGTCCACGGCGCGCCAGGAGGTGGCGAGGCCGGGCCTGAGCACCAGGTTCTCGTCCTGCGCCACCAGGCTGTCATAGACGTGGCGCAGGGCCTCGATGTGGCCGCCGAGGGTGGACCAATGGGGGTCGATGCTCTCCGGGCCGCTGCGGACGCCGACGGTCAGGGTTCGCCCTCCAGCCCCCTGGGCGCTTCCCTGGGCCAGGGCGAGGCTGGCGGGCGAGAGCGCGGCGGCGGTGGTGGCCGACAGGAACTGGCGACGGTTCATGGAGCGACCTTTGCGAGGAAGGGGGACGCGGCGGGAGATGGCTGGCCTTGCCGGTCGCCCACGGCGATGATGCGGTGCGGCAGCGTAGGAAGGGCCTTTGCCATGCGTCAACCGGAGTGCGCGCGATGAGGATCGCCGGGATGGACTGGCGGGCTGTGGAGGCATGGCTCGCCCATGACGACCGCTGCGTCCTGCCGTTGGGCAGCACGGAGCAGCATGCCGGGCTGAGCCTGAGCGTGGACAGCATCCTGGCCGAGCGCGTGGCGGCGGAGGCGGCCGGGCCGCTCGGCGTGCCGGTGTTTCCGGTGCTGGCCTATGGGATCACGCCGTCCTTCGCCGCCTATCCCGGGACGGTCAGCCTGCGCGCCTCCACCTACCTCGCGGTGCTGAAGGATGTGCTGCGGGGCCTGTATTCGCAGGGGTTCCGGCGCATCCTGCTGTGCAACGGGCATGGCGGCAACGCGCCGGGGGCGGCGGCCGCGCTGGAGTTCATGGGGGATTACCCGGATTGCCGCGCCCGCTGGCACGACTGGTGGCGGGCGCCGCGCACCCTGGCGGCCGTGACGGCGATCGACCCCGTGGCGAGCCATGCGAGCTGGATGGAGAACTTCCCCTGGACGCGGCTGCCGGATGCGGCGCCCCCGCCGGCGGAGGCCAAGCCGATGACGGATCTCGCCCGCCTGCGCGGCCTGCCGCCGGATGGGGTGCGGGCGCAGCTTGGGGATGGCAACTTCGGCGGGCTTTACCAGCGGCCGGACGAGGAGATGCTCCGCCTCTGGGACGTGGCCGTGGCAGAGACGCGGGACCTGCTGGAAGGCGACTGGGGTTGACGTGATGGGGGCTAGCGCCCGCCATCCACCGAAAGGACCTGGCCGCTGACGAAGCCGGCAAGCGGGCTGGCGAAGAACAGGACCGCATCCGCGATGTCCTGTGGCGTGCCCAGGCGGCGGAGCGCGATGCGCGAGACGAGGTCGCGCTGGCCCTGCTCCCCGTAGCTCTCCCACTGGGCGTTGCTGGCGGGGTTGGAAGGAATGAAGCCCGGCGCCACGCTGTTCACGGTCACTCCGTACGGGCCGAGCTCATGGGCGAGCTGGCGCGTCAGGCCGACCACCGCGTGCTTGGCGCTGCAATAGCTCTGGATGCCCGTGAGGGAGGCCTGGAGGCCGGCACCGGAGGAGATGTTGACGATCCGTCCTCGCCCGGCCCGCTTCATCCCCGGCGCGGCCGCGCGGCAGAGGGCGAAGGCGGCGCCGAGGTTGATCGCGAGGATCCGGTCCCAGTCCTCGTCCGACACCTCCTCGACCGGCTGGAACACCTGGCCTGCCACGCCGCCCGCGTTGTTCACGAGGATGGACAGGGGGGCGCCTGCCTCTTGCTCCACCGCGGCGACCCAGCCGGCGGCGGCGGCGCGGTCGGTCAGGTCCACCGCAGCGATCGTGATGCCGTCCTGCGAAGCGCCGGTCACTGAAGGAGCACAGCCCCAGACCCGCGCGCCGAGGCGGGCGAAGCTTTCGGCGATGCAGCGCCCGAGGCCGTGGCCGGCGCCGCTGACCGCCACCACCTCGCCGTCGAAGCGCAGCGTCATGGGATCAGCTCCAGCAGGTTGTCGTCGGTCATCGGGCGGCGGCCATCCTCGATCTCGTGGATCATGGCGGCGAGCTTGCGGAGGCCAGGGCAGGGGATGCCGTGGGCGGCGCCGGCCTCGATCACCGGCAGGACCTGCATGTCCACCTCCGTGCGCCGGCGGCGCACGGCCAGGTCGCGCCAGATCCCCGAATGCGTTTTCGCGCTGCCGCGGTTGAAGTGCTCCATCGCGGCGATGGAGGCGCGTGCTGCGGCGGGCGGGGCGCCCGGGCGGAAGGCGTCTGGGTCGAAGCCGTTGAAGCCGCGGGGGGTGGCGCCCTCGGCGAGGGCGACGGTGACGGCTTCCTCGCCAAGTCGGCGGAAGGCGGATTCCAGCTCCGGGCGGGCGAAACTGTCGGCGATGCCTGACTGGCCCAGCGCCTGGGCGAAGAGCATGGCCCCGTAGCCCAGCTTGCCCCACAGATAGGCGTGGATGTCGTTTGTGAGGATGGCGTCCGGCTCGAAGCGGCGGAGGGTGGCCAGCAGGGCTTGCAGCCGGGGCGTTTCCTGGCCGTCCAGCTCGCCGAGCACCACGGCGGCGCGGTTGCCCAGCAGGATGTGGCCGGGCTCCATATAGTCCGCGCCGAAGTTGACGAAGGCGCCGATCGTCCGCGCCGGACCGACGATGCCGGCGATCACCCTTTCGCAGAGTCCGTTCTGCAGCGAGAGGACGTAGCCTTCGGGCGAGAGGTGCGGGGCGAGGGCGCGGCAGGCCTCCTCGGTGTGATGGGCCTTCACGCAGAGGAAGATGCGGTTCCAGCTTCCCCGGACCTCGGCCGGCAGCATCGCCGGGGCGGAGACGGTGAACTCCGCCACCGGGCCGGAGATGCGCAGCCCACGGGCGGGGTCGCGGATGGCGGCGACATGTTCGGGAACCACGTCCACGAAGCACACGTCGGCGCCATCCCGGCGGAGAAAGGCGCCCACCGTGCCGCCAATGGCGCCCGCACCCCAGATGAGGACCCTTTCGCCCGCCGCGTCCGCCATCGCCCTCGCCCCTGGTATCGTCATCCGGCATCGTGCCGGGGCGGCAGGGTTACCCGATCCGGGCGCGCTGGGAAGGGTGGCCCGTGTTGCCTTTCGCAAGGGGGCACCCGAGGATCGTGGGCCGAAGCGGAGCGATCCCGATGAACGAAACTCCCCATCCCGAGGGCGAGCCCTGGCAATGGCCCGAGCCGACCTGGCGCCGGATCGTCGGGCGCGCACGGGCCGGGCGCAGCCTGGCGCCGCGCGCCTGGCCGGAGGGAGCGCGCTGCGCCGTCGCGCTCTCCTTCGACGCCGACCACGACACCATCCCGTTGCGCGACGCCGACGAGAGCCCGATGCGGATCAGCCAGGGGCAGTACGGCAACCGCCGGGCGATGCCGCGCATCCTGCGCCTGTTGGAGCGGGAAGGTGTTCCGGCGAGCTTCTTCTACCCCGCCGTTTCCGCCCTGCTCTACCCAGATGAGGTGCGCGCCGTGGCGGCGGCGGGGCATGAGATCGGCATCCACTCCTGGATTCACGAGGCGAATACCCGCTTGCCGGAGGGCGTGGAACGCGAGCTGACCTTCCGCGCGGCCGACACGCTGGAGAAGATCAGCGGCACCCGGCCGGTCGGCATCCGCACCGCGAGCTGGGATTTCTCCGTGGACACCATGTCGATCATCCGCGAGCTGGGGCTGCTTTACGACAGCAGCCTGATGGCCGACGACGATCCCTATGAGCTGGTCGCAGACGGGGAGCCGACGGGGGTGGTCGAACTGCCGCCCGAATGGATCCGGGATGATGCGGTCTACTACAACTTCGTCCGCTTCAGCGCGCTCCGCCCCTATACGCCGCCTTCCGCGGTGCTGGAGATCTTCACGGCGGAGTTCGACGCGGCCTGGGAGGAGGGCGGGCTCTTCCTCCTCACGCTGCACCCGCATGTGTCGGGCCACCGTTCCCGGATGCCGGTGCTGGAGCGGCTGATCGCCCATGCCAGGGCACGCGGCGGCTGCTGGTTCGCCACCCATGCCGCGATCGCGCGCTGGTGCAAGGAAAACCCTGCGGCGCCCTGAGCGCGACCGGCCTTCTGCGCAGCGAGGATGGTTTCCAGGCCGCGCCACCGAAAAGACGCTCAACCCGCGGCCAAGCCGCCGGCGAGAACTGAAGGGTTTCTGATGCGAACCGTCCCGAACCTCCTCCGGCCCGTCCTGCTCACCGCCGCCCTGGCCTCGGCGGCACTCGTGCCCGCCATCGCCCCGGCGCGGGGCGCGACGGTTCTCAACATCGGCCTGGCCGGCGATCCCGGCCCGCTGGATCCCGCGCAGAGCGGCAACTTCGTCGACCGCAACGTCTTCGCGGCACTCTGCGACAAGCTGATCGATACCGACGCCGAGATGAACTACGTGCCGCAGCTCGCGACCCGGTGGGAATGGTCGGACGACCAGCGCGTGCTCACCCTGCATCTGCGGGAGGGCGTGAAGTTCCAGGACGGCACGGGCTTCGACGCGGAAGCAGCCAAGGTCAACCTGGATCGCTTCAGGACCATGCCGCGCAGCCTTCGCCGGGCGGAGCTGGCGGCATTGGAAGCCGTCGAGGTCGTCGAGCCCCTCACGCTGCGCCTCCGGCTCTCGGTGCCGTCCGCGCCCTTGCTGGCGGCGCTGGCGGACAGGTCGGGCATGATGCTTTCGCCCGCGGCCATCCAGCAGCGCGGGGATGCGATCGGGCAGCGGCCGGTCTGTGCCGGGCCTTTCGCCTTCACCGAGCGCGTGGCGCAGGACCGGATCGTGGTGGACCGGTTCGACGGCTACTGGAACGCCGGTGCCGTCACGGTCGACCGGATCGTCTACCGGCCCATCACGGACAGCACCGTGCGGCTGCTCAACCTGCGGTCCGGGCAGTTGCAGATCGTTGATCAGATCGCCCCGACCGACGTGGCGGAGGTGCAGGCGAATCGTCGTCTCCGGCTGGCCCGGCATGTCGCGGCGGCCTATCGCACCTTGCAGTTCAACGTCGCGCATGGCCCGCGCGCCGAGACGCCGCTGGGCCGCGATCCGCGTGTTCGGCAGGCCTTCGAGAAGGCGATCGACCGGGAGGCGATCAACCAGGTCGTGTTCAACGGCCTGTTCGTGCCGAGCAACCAGACCGAGCCGCCGCAAGCACAGTACTGGAACCCGATGCATCCGGTCGGGGGCGCGGACCCGGCCGCGGCGCGGGTGCTGCTGAGGCAGGCAGGCGTGGGGCGGGTTCCTTTCACGCTGCAACTGGCGAACACGCCGATCGACGGGCAGATCGGAGAAGTGATTCAGTCCATGGCGCGTGAGGCGGGCTTCGACGTGCGGCTCGAGCAGGTGGAAAGCAATGCCGGCACCCAGAAGAACCAGGCGGGCGATTTCGATGCGGCGCTCCTGACCTGGAGCGGCCGGTCGGATCCGGACGCCAACCTCTCGATCTGGTTCGCCTGCAACGGGCCGTTCAACTTCGGCCGCTACTGCAACCCGCGTATGGAGGCGCTGCTGAGCGAGGCGCGCGGGCTGGCCGATCCGGCGAGGCGGATCCCGCTGTACCGGCAGGTGGTGGATCTCTACCGCGCCGACATGCCGCATGTGATCCTCTACCACTACACCTGGCTCTGGGGCCTGAGCGAGCGGGTGGAGGGATTCGTACCGAACGCCGATGGGTTGATCCGCGTGCAAGGCTTGCGGCTCCGGCCCTGACGCCAGCGTGGCTCGTGGCGAGGTTCGGGGCTTTCCGGCCGGGCCGGGCGGACCGCGGTCGGGCGGGGCGTCGCGCCAGAGCGGCCCGGTGCGGATGACTTGGAGGACGCCGCGGACCTCCCGCTGGTCATCCACCCGCGGCACCTCGTGGGAGAGCGGGACGTGGGGGCGCGGTCCGGCGCAGCCATGCCCTCACCAGCCAGGGCAGGTCCGCCATGGCGGCACCTCCGGCCGCCATGGAATCCGCCATTCGGATTCAGCGCCCGCCCTGTTCGGTGGGGTCGGGCCCGGATTGTCTCAGTGCTGGTCCACTTCCGAGAAGCGAAGCACGACGTTCTCAAGCAGCCGCGAGACAGGGCCGCCGAATGCTCCGTCCTTCCAGAGGCTGCCGAGAAAGGTGATGGAACCGACGGCAAAGACGGCGCCACCGCCGGGCACGTCGAAGTAAACGATCTCCGCCCGCTTCAGCGCCTCCGGGCTCTCGCCCGTGACGGTCGCGATGTGGGAGAGCAGTTCCTCGGGCACCGTCACGAAGGAGTCTGGCGGTGGCCCCGAACGCGCCAGGATGACAGTGCCGGGTGGCGTGCCGAGACGCTCGTCGGCGCGGTCCAGCTCGAAGCCGGCCGCGCCGCCGCCGGAGAGCCCATGGCCTCCGAAAACCTCCGGCACGTCCTCGAACATCCAGGCATGTGCGGGGTCGTGGCTGACCGGCAGGCGTTGGTAGAAGGTGCCCTCGAACAATCCCTGCGCGCTGAAGCCCACCCCTGCCAGGGCTTGCGGCGGCCGGCGGTTGCGGCGCCAGAGGCCGCCGAGCGTGCCATCCAGCTGGTGGTGGTACTCGCCCGGCTCGGCGGCCCAGGCACGGATGCCGCCTTCCGCGCGGCGGACCTCGATCAGGTGCGGGCGGGCGGGATCGCGCGCGATGCGCCAGTAGAACCCGTTGCCGCCGAGATAGCAGAGCCTGCCGCCGGTGTCGCGATAGGCGGTCAGCGCGTCGAGCATCCGCTCCGTGTGGTACTCGGGATGCGAGCCCGTGAGCACCACGCGGTACGGGCGGAGAAGATCCGTGCCTTCGTCGTCCAGATCTTCATCGGTGATCACGTCAAAGGCGATGCCACGTGCCTCCAGCCAGGCCAGAAGATGCGTGTCCGCGGGGTAGTGGCGCAGACCCGAACCCTTGGCGTCGTTGAAGGTGAGGAAGCCCGGCCGCATCGTCAGGACCGGCCGCCGGCGGGAGGAGAGCGCGACGCCGCTGCCGTCGGGATGGCGGTTGTAGGTCGAGTGCGCGAAGTCCGGAACGTCGTCCGGGTTGAGGGGATAGGCGCCCCATTCCGCCACACGCTCCCGGTAGGGATCGTCGGCGTTGCCGCGCGTGTGGTTGGCATAAGCCTGGTAGGTGAAGGTGGAGGCGAGGAAGGCGACCGGTGCGTGCGGCCCCTCCCGCGGCGCCAGTACGTAGAAGGGCAGCCAGTCCTCGCCGCCCGCGCAGGTCAGGTGGAAGGCGTAGGCGCCGCTCCGCAGATCCGCGGGAATGTCGAAATGGAACGAGGGTGTCCAGCCCAGGTCGTCCAGATCGTCCGCGTGGAAGTGGACGGCGGCGTAGTCGGCCAGGGCATGCCGCCAGCATGTCTCGGCGCCCGACCAGCGCGCGCCGATCACGGCGCGGGTCGGGGCGTTGTGGAAGGTGCCGTGCAGGGCGTCCGGGCCGCGGTCGGCGAAGGACCAGCCCCCGATGCCCACGGAGAAGTCCCAGCGGGCGCGCAACTCGCCCGGCGGTGGCTCCAGCGCATCCGGCCAGGAGGCGACAAAGGCGGCGAGAAGCAGCGGATCCTCGACCTTGCCGGTGAAGTGGTCCGAGCAGACCGCACCCCCATGCGCGCCGAAGGTGACGCTGTCCGCTACCGGCGCATCGCCCTGCGGCAGTTCCGCCCCGGCGCTCGCCAGGCCGCCGCCCAGGGCGGTCTGCCCGAGCAGCACGCGCCCCGTGCCGGGGTCATGGGATAGCCAGAGGCGGTACCAAACCCCCGGGCGCAGCGGCACGCCCGTGGCGAGCCGTGCCGAGGCCCCACCCACCGCGATCTCCGCCTCGGCGCCCCCGGCACCGGCGCGGAGGGTGACGCCGCCGGCCGAGAGGACGGTGGCGGAGGGCAAGGCAGCGAGCTGCTGCACGAGCACGGCCCAGCATCTGGGCTCCGCACCGGATAAGCGCGGCGCCGGCGACACGTGCCCGAAGGAGCCGAGCCGTGCCGGCTGGTGCATCCCCTTGAAGGCGTGGTCGAAGGCTTCCGGCATCGGGCGGAGATCCATGCCTGGCCCCTGCGGGTTCGGATCGCCGGAGACGACGCGCACGAGCCGGGCGCGGCAGGGGCCTGGCTCGCGCAGGCTCACATGAGCGGTGACCCGGCCGCCGGGGCGGCGGGACAGGCGATCGAGATAGCCGCTGACCGGAGGGAGCATCTCAGGCGCGCCGGATGTTCCAGGGCACGGGGCGTGGCCCTTCCAGCATGCCGGTGAGCGAACGCCGGTAGGCCGTGCGGATGAAGAACTGGCCGAGCGGCACCGTGGGCACGTCCCGGAACGCGAGGTCCTGCATCCGCTCGCCAAGTGCCATCCGTGCCGCCTCGTCCGGCGCGGAGAGCCAGCGCTCGTTCAGGGCCTCCATTTCCGCGCTCTCGTACCAGCCACTCCAGCCGCCAGCGCCCTGGCCGCGGAGGATGGCGTTCTGCGTCGGCGTAACGATGCCCATGCCGCTCCACCAGACAGGGTACAGGTTCCATCCGCCCTGGGCCGGCGGGTTCCGGTTGTTGACGCGCCCGAGCACCGTTCCCCAGTCGGTGGACACGAAATCCATGTTGAAGCCGATGCGCTCCAGCAGATCGTTCGCGATCAGGCCGAGCGGCGCGATGGAGGTGAAATCGGACGGGTTGAGAAAGGTGACCTTTTCTCCGTTGTAGCCGCTGGCCCGCAGCATCTGACGCGCCTTCTCCAGCCCGGCTCCCGCCATCGGGTCGGGTGACGGGGCGCGGCCGTAGGGCGTGGTGCAGGGAAAGAAGGAGTGGCAGACATTGTAGGCACTGGGATCGTTGTTGGTGACGGCCGCCATGAAGTCCGGCTGGCTGATGGCAGCCAGCACGGCGCGCCGCACCTCCGCCTTGTCGAACGGCGGGTGCAGGTGGTTGAAGCGCAGCACGCCCATGTAGCCGGCGGGATCTCCGTTCCCGATGGCGATGTCGCGGTTGCGGCGCAGCAGCGGGATCAGGTCCGCCGCCGCCTGCTCCCACCAGTCCACCTCGCCCGACTGGATCGCCGCCGCCGCGGTCGCCTGGTCGGGCAGCATGATCCATTCCACCCGCTCGAAGTTCACCGCCTTGCCGCCGGCGGTCCATTCCGGCGCCTCCGGGCGCGGTGCGTAGCGCTCGAACTTGCGGTAGGCGGCGCGGCTGCCGGGGATGAACTCGTCGGCCACGAAGCGGTAGGGACCGGAGCCGACGATCTCCGGAAGGGGCCGCAGCGCGTCGGTGGCGGCGAGGCGCTCGGGAATGATGAAGGCGGGCACGGTGCCGGGCTTGGCCAGCGCGTCCAGGAGCAGCGGGAAGGGGCGTTGCAGGCGGATGACGAGGGTGCGGTCATCCGGGGTCTGGTACTCGGCGACCGCCGCCGCCAGCGTCCGGCCGAAGGTGTCGCGATTGCCCCAGCGGCGGATGCTGGCGGCGCAGTCGCGCGAGCGCACCGGCTCCCCGTCGTGGAAGAACAGGCCTTCGCGCAGGCGGATGGTCCAGGTGAGCCCGTCATCCGAGACGCTGTGGCCCTCCGCCATCTGCGGCTGCGGGCGCATCCGCGCGTCCACGCCGTAGAGCGTGTCGAAGACGTAGAAGCCGTGGTTCACGGAGACGCCGGAGACGGAGGAAACCGGGTCGGGATTCGACAGGGCCGCCTGCGGCACGAAGCGCAGCACCCGCGGATCGGCGCGCTGGGCCCGCGAGAGGGAAGGCGCCGCGAGGAGGGCGCCTCCGGTCAAGAGCGCGCCGCGACGCGTGACGGTGGTACGCATGTCCTGAACCTCGCTGTCCCGGTTGGAAGGTGTCAGGGGAGGATGCCCTCCGCCCGCAGTTCCGATGCATAATCGTCGAGCACGGCGGCGAGGCGCCCGACGAGAAGCTCCACCTCCTCCGCCGTGATCGTGAGCGGCGGTGTGATCATCAGCCAGTCACCATAGGCCCCGCGCGAGGTGCGGCGACAGTAGAGTGCCAGCCCGTGCCGCATCCCCAAAGCCTTCACCCGCTCCGGCGCCACGCGCTCCAGCGGGATCATGGCCTTCGTTTCCTTGTCCGCCACCAGCTCCACGGCCAGCAGCAGTCCCTTGCCGCGCACGTCTCCGATCAGCGCGCTGCGGCTGGCCAGGTCCTCCAGCCTGTCGCGGAGCAGGCTTCCCATGCGCGCCGCGTTGCCGACGAGATCGGCCTCCTCCACTTCGCGCAGCACGGCGGCGCCGACGGCGCAGTTCATCACATGGGCGTTGTAGGTGAAGCCGTGCATGAAGCCGCCGGCCGCATTGACGGCCTGCACCATCTCCGCAGAGACCAATGCGGCGCCGAGCGGCGCGTAGCCCGCGGAGAGGCCCTTGGCGAGCACCGCGATATCCGGCCGGGCACCGGGCCAGTGATCGGCGGCGAGGAAGCGGCCGGTCCGGCCCGCACCGCTCATCACCTCGTCGAAAATAAGCTTCACGCCGTGCCGCGTGCAGATCTCCCGCACCAGGGCGTGGTAGATGTCGGGCGCGACCAGCGCGCCCGTCGCCAGGCCGCCGACCGGCTCCATGATGAAGGCGAGCACCGTTTCCGGCCCCTCGCTTCGGATCGCCTCGTCCAGGGCAGCGGCGCAGTTGCGGGCATGGCTTTCCACCGTGTGATTGGGCGGCAGCCGGTAGGTGAGGGGCGCCGGCACGCGGGGCACGGTGCGCATCATGGGCCCGAAGATTTCGTGCGCGTGCGCGTCGCCCGACACGCCGAGCGCCCCGAGCGTGTTGCCGTGATAGCCGGGCTGGCGCCCGATCACCTTCCAGCGCGAGGCCTGTCCTGTGACGACGGCGTGCTGGCGGACGAACTTGATGGCGCTCTCCACCGCTTCCGATCCTCCGGACACGACGAAGGCGCGGTCCAGGCCAGGCCCCGCGAGGCGCGCCAGGCGTTCGGCGAACTCGATGTTCGCCGCGCTCTCGAACTGGCTGGGATAGGCGAACACGGCCTGACGCGCCTGCGCCTCGATTGCCGCGATGATGCGCGGGTGGCCGTGGCCCAGATTGCTGGCGACCGGTCCGGACGAGGCGTCCAGATAGCGGTTGCCCTCGGTGTCGATCAGCCAGATTCCCTCGCCACGCGCGATGCGCGGGAGCGGCGGCGCATCCACGGGGCGGGAGAAGGCCTGGAGGCCGTAGCCCGGCCCCTTCGGTGCGGTGGTCGGCAAGGCAGGCTCCCCATCGGTCAGGCGCAGTCTGACGCAGTTCTTGAGCGACGATCAAGAGACTTTCGTGGCGGTGCCATGGGCGTTAGATGGAATGCATGCCGAGAGAGAAGGCGAGGCGCCGGGCCGCCCCTGTCGCAGTTGGGCTGAGTCGATCGGCGATCATCGAGGCCGCGCTCGCCGAGATCGACCGCGGCGGGCTGCCGGCCTTCAGCCTGCGCGGCCTGGCGCGCGCGCTCGGGGTGAATGCGAACGTCGTTGTGTGGCACGTCGGCAACCGGGATGCCGTGATTGCCGAGGTGGTTGCACATGTGCTGCACGGCGTCGTGCCGCCCGAAGCGCCGGAGGAGGGTTGGGAGGCGCGGCTGCGCGGCCTGTTCACCCGGTTCCGCGCGGCCATGCGAAAGCATCCGCACACAGCGCCGCTGATCGGCGCCGACGCGGTTTCGAATCTTCGGCCCGACCTGCCTCTCGTGGAGGCGATCCTCTCGGCGCTGGAGGAAGCAGGCGTGCGGCCGGAACGAATCTGCGAGACCTACAACACCGTGCAGGCCGCCCTGGTGGGCTTCGTGACCCAGGAACTGGCGCGGCTGCCGACCGAGGACCTTCCGGGCTGGCAGGCCGGGATCCGCGCCGGTCTGGAGGCGGTCGATCCCGAGCGCTTCCCAACCCTGGTGCGCCATCTGCCGCGCCTCGTGAACCGCGCATTCATCCTGCGCTGGCAGAATGGCGCGGAGATGCCGATGGAAAGCAGCTTCACAGCCTTTGTGGATTGCGTGATCGCGGGCATCGCTGCCTCGCTGACCCAATCCCGGTCTCCGGATGAATAGAGCACCGCCGGAATGCGTGGATGGGTCGGGCTCTTGAACACCTGGGTAACTGTCTCTCGGCCCGTGCTTTCCTGCCAGGTGGCCGCGGCATGGATCCATCGTGCCGATCTCAGTGCCGTCAGACCTGGGACGTCTGGCCGCTCGGCCTCCACCCGTGGGAAGAGGCCGGCCGGATCAACTTGCCTCCAGACCGGGGGCGTGACCACGCCGCGCAAATGGATCGATGGACGGAGGAAGTTTTGCCCCTTCGCCTCTCGAACCGGTGTGCCCAAGCGACAATGGTTTCTGTGCAAGTATTCTTTGGAAGCTCGGTGGCACCATCCCTATCGAACCCCGCCAGGCCAGAAAACGACGCGAAGTGTCTGCAGGATGATGCGAAGGTCAAACAGGATGCTGAAGTTCTTTATGTAGAAGAGGTCGTAGCTGAGCTTGGAGCGCGCATCGTTCAGCGACGCGCCATAAGGATAGTTGACCTGAGCCCAGCCGGTCAGGCCAGCACGCATCAGGTGGCGGTCTTCGTACAGCGGCAGCTTGGCTGCGAGTTCATGAATGAATTCAGGGCGCTCGGGCCTTGGTCCGACAAATGCCATGTCGCCGCGCAGGACATTGAAAAGCTGCGGCAACTCGTCCAGGCGGGTTCGACGGAGCAGAGAGCCAACCGCGGTGATGCGCGGATCGGCCTTTGCCGCCCAAACCGCTCCGCCCTGCTCCGCATTCGTTGTCATCGTGCGGAGCTTGACGATGCGGAACACGCGCCCTCCGCGCGATACCCGATCCTGCCGGTAGAACACCGGGCCGCCATCGCCGAGCTTCACGGCCAGAGCGGCGACCAGCAGCGTGGGAGCCGTGACAAGCAGAACTGCGATGCTCACCGCGAGGTCGAGCATTCGCTTGAGAATACGGTCCATGGTCCCGATCACGAAACCATCGGCGTAGAGAAGCCAGTTGAGATCCAGGCGCTTGAGATCGATCCGCCCGATCTCCCTTTCGAGAAACTGCGCGTACTCGCTCACGGGATAGCCGGCCATCCGGCAGGCCAGCAGGCCCTCCATGGCTAAGCCCCGCCGCTCGTCCGGAGCAACCACAATCTGATCCGGGTTTATTCTGTGGACAGCGGGGAGGAGGCTCTCCAGCCCAGAAACGATCTCGTGGGCCGGGTTCGCCGCCAAGCGGGCATCAAGCTCTCCCATGCGGGCGTCATGCACAAAGACGACGTCAAAGGCGAGCGTCCGCGCCTCATGCCGCAACAGCCACACGAGGTCCCAGGCGCGCCGGCCAGCGCCGATCACCAAGAGGCGACGCCGAAAGGCACCCCTCCGGCGGAGCAGGTGGAGCACCAGGCGCGCGGTCAACCCAGCTGCGGCAAAGCATGGTACGGCGGCGGCGAACAGCAGGTGCGTGTCAGGGGTGCCAAGCGGCGCCGGCAAGGCTGCCGTGACAGCCCAGCCGACAAGGCCGGCGATACCAGCCGCAATGGGTACGCGGCCGAGGGTCTCGCCGGTCTCAACCAGCGCCTCGCGGCGGTACAGTCCCATGGCATACAGGAAGAGCAAGTCGGCCGCGGGGAAGACCAAGGCTGCCGGGCCAACAGGGTGTTCCCAGCCGACGAGAAGCAACCCGCCGAGGCAGGCGAGAACAAGGAAGCCGGCATCCAGCAGGGACAAGGCGAGAGCGGCAGTAGGGCGAGCGTGTATCTGGGCGAACACGGCACGGCTCCAGGAGGAATCGGGCATTGCATACCACGTCCCGGCGAAAGGGCCTCAATCGCATCACGGCTGAGCGGCGCCCGCTCCGGCCTGATCGGCGGGCGGGCAGGCGGGGTGGGGCATGGTGCTGGCGGATGTGCTGTGGGTGGCCTTGGAGCCGCTGATCGAAGCCTGTCAACCGTGCCACAAAGCCGCTGCATCACGACCTTCGCCAGAGTATCCGGGGGACCATCTGGCATGGCCGGAAGGGGGAGCGCAGCGCGACCAGCCTGGGGACCGGGGCTGGAGGGGACTCTCGGTTTTGTCCTTTTTTGTCGTCCTGCGGCGGTGCTGAGCTATTCGCAGCCGTGTCGTGCCGTGCCCGCCCGTCATGGCGCGGCCGGGGATCTCCAACCTTCACGGAGTTCCCGGTGCGTCCTCACCCATAAGTTCCTGCTCCAACGTCATCGCAGCGGCGCCAGGATCGGGTTGGCACTTCCCCTTGGGCTTCTCAGAAGCCCACCCTGTCGCCGCCCTTGAGGGACAGTATCTCGCGCGCCTCGTCAGGCGTTGCGACCTCCAGGCCCAGCCCCTCGATGATCTGACGCGCAGCGCGAACCTGCTCGGCATTCGTCTGGGCCAGGCGGCCGGGCCCGGCCCAGAGGCTGTCCTCCAGCCCCACGCGAACATTGCCGCCCATTGCGGCAGCCATGGCGGCGATGCTCAACTGGTGTCGCCCGGCGCCGAGCACGGACCATTGGTAGCTGTCCCCGAACAGCCGGTCGGCCGTGCGCTTCATGTGCAGCACGTCCTCCGGGTGATTGCCGATGCCGCCCTGCAGGCCGAACACCGTCTGGATGAACAGCGGCGCTTTCACGAGTCCCTGGTCGTGGAAGTACTTCAGGTTGTAAAGATGGGCGGTATCGTAGCACTCGAACTCGAAGCGCGTGTCGTTGCCGGCGCAGGTCGTCAGGATATGCTCGATGTCGCCGAAGCTGTTGCGGAAGATGATGTCCTTGTTGCCGAGGTAGTCGCGTTCCCACTGGTGCTTCAGGTCCTTGAAGCGATTCAGCATGCCAAACAGGCCGAAGTTCATGGATCCGAGGTTCAGCGAGGCCACCTCCGGCCTGAATGTCGCGGCCGGTCGCACGCGCTCCTGGATCGTCATTGTCGGCGCGCCGCCGGTGGTGAGGTTCACCACCACGTTGGAGCGCTGCTTGATGACCGGAAGGAACTTGGCGAAGGCTTCGGGCGACTGGTCGGGTTGGCCCGTTTCCGGATCGCGGGCGTGCAGGTGGACGATGGCGGCACCCGCCTCGGCGGCACCGATGGCCGCTTCCGTGATCTCCTCAGGCGTTACCGGCAGGTAAGGCGACATCGAGGGGGTGTGGATCGCGCCCGTCACGGCACAGGTGATGATGACTTTGCGCTTGGTCGCCATGATGGTCAGCCTTCCTTCTCAGCGGATGCCTTGTGAGCCCGCAGCGCCGCCAGCCGGCGGTCGCGCCACCGCATCTTGGCCGGCAGGTCCTGTTCCGTCGTCCACTGCCGCATGATCGCGGCCACCGCTTCACCCTCATAGACGGCGGGTGGCGCCGGCTCGGCGGCGAGGCGCTTGTAGAAGCCGGTGTAGCGCGCGCAGTAATCCTCGATGCCGCCCGGCGCGTTCAACTCGATCGTCGCGAAGGGACCGAGGAAGCTCCAGCGCAGCCCCAGCCCTTCCGAAACCGTCAGGTCCAGATCCGCCGGGGTGACGTAGCCTTCCGAGACCAGCCTGAAGGCTTCGGCCAGCAGCGCGCCCTGCAGGCGGTTGAGGATGAAGCCTTCCACTTCCTTCAGGACCGTGATCGGCACCTGGCCGATGGCCTGGTAGATGCCGCGCGCACGGGTGATGGTCTCGGGCGCCGTCCAGGCCGCGCCGGAAAGCTCCACAAGCGGAATAAGGTGCGGTGGGTTGACGGGATGGCCGATCAGGCAGCGCGCGCGGCCGGAAAGATCCTGCGTGAACAGGGAGACCCGGATGGCCGAAGACGAGGAGGCGATGATGGCTTCCGCCGGGGCTGCCGCGTCCAGCCGCGCGAAAAGGTCGCGCTTGACCTCCAGGGTTTCCGGCCCGTTCTCCTGGATGAAGGCGGCCGCGCCGGCCGCGTCCTCCAGCGTGGCGCTGGCCACGATCCGCGCGGCGGCGCCCGCGGGATCCTCGCATAATCCGTGGGCGGCAAGGTCCCGCAGCCCCTCGGCGCAAAGGACGACGGCTGAGGCTGCCACCCCTTCCGCCGGATCCCAGAGCCGGACATGCCATCCGGCGCGGGCGAAAATCATTCCCCAGGCACGACCGATCAGGCCGCTCCCGATGATGGCGACGGTTTGCTTCACAGCCACAACACCTTTCTGCGCAGTTCCTCGTCCTCGCGCAGCAGGCGGGATTCGCCGCTCCACTGCACGGTGCCGCGTTCCAGCGCAACGGTGCGGTCGGAGATGGCGAGCGCCAGGTCGAGGTGATGGTCAACGATGATGATGGAGACCTCCTGCCGCAGCTTATCGAAGGTTTCGAAGAGTTCCTCGGTAACGGCGGGCGACAGGCCCTCGAAGGGCTCGTCCAGCAGCAGCAGCCGCGTGTCGCCCGAGAGCGCGCGGGCCACCGCCACCATCTGCTGCTCACCACCCGAGAGCCGGTCCGCCGCCACGTTCCAGCGCTCCCGCAGGCGCGGGAAATACTCCAGGATGCGATCCTCCTCCCAGTGGATGCCGGCGCCGGTGATGCGCTTCAGCCGGCCGAGGCCGAGGTTCTCGCCCACCGTCATGCCGGCGAACAGCGCCCGGCCCTGCGGCACGAAGCCGACGCCGCGCCGCGCCACCTTGTCCGGCGTCATGCCCGCGATCGGATGGCCCGCCAGGGTGATGCTGCCGGAAGCCGGCCGCGCCGTGCCGATCAGCGTCTTCAGCAGCGTCGACTTGCCGGCGCCGTTGCGGCCGAGCAGCGCCACGACCTCGTTCTGCCGCACGGTCAGCGAGACGTCGTTCAGGATATGCGACTTGCCGTAGAAGGTGTTGACCTTCTGCAGATCGAGCAGCGGCGTGTCCCTTACGGCGCTGGGGCGCGGCTTCTCGGCCAGCGCATGCGCGCCGGAGCCGAGGTAGACCGCCTGCACACGCGCATCGTCCCGCGCATCGGCGACGCCGCCATCGACCAGCACCTCGCCGTCCGCCATCACTGTCACCCGGTCCGCCATGCGGAAGACGCGGTCGATGTCGTGCTCCACCAGCAGCACGGGAATGTCGGCCGACAAAGTCTTGATCAGGTCACCGACGCGCTCGCGCTCCGCGGCGGCGAGGCCTGCCAGCGGCTCGTCCAGCAGCAGGATGCGCGGCTTGGTGGCCAGTGCCAGCCCCATGTCCAGCAAGCGTTGCCCACCATAGGAAAGGCTGCCGGCTTCCGCATCTTCCACGCCCGCCATGCCGGTCCAGCGCAGCAGTTCGGTGGTGTCGTCCCGCAGGTCGGC
This sequence comes from Muricoccus vinaceus, assembly GCF_042433125.1. Classification (NCBI taxonomy): domain Bacteria; kingdom Pseudomonadati; phylum Pseudomonadota; class Alphaproteobacteria; order Acetobacterales; family Roseomonadaceae; genus Muricoccus; species Muricoccus vinaceus. The sequence continues at coordinate 86,520 of NZ_JBHLVZ010000019.1, forward strand.
AATGCCGGTGGCATCGCGAAACAGGGAGAAGCGTGCGGGGTGCCGGGCCTGAACGGCCAGGCGGATGTTCTCCTCCACCGAAAGGCCAGGGAAGAGATTGGTGATCTGGAAGGAACGCCCGAGCCCGGCGCGGGTGATGGCATGGGGCGGCATGCCGTCCACCCGCTGTCCGTCCAGCAGCACCTGCCCCTGGTCCAGAGGGAACATGCCAGAGAGGAGGTTGAAGGCGCTTGTCTTGCCGGCGCCGTTGGGGCCGATCAGCGCGTGCAGCCGCTTGTCGTCCACACTGAAGGAAACGCCGCGCACGGCCTTCACCGCGCCGAAGGACTTCTCCATGTCTTGCGCGACCAGCACAGGGCCTTGCGACCTGCCCTCGCGGATGAAGCGGGTGGGGATGCGGCCGGACGCGCCGGCGCGGCGTGCGGCCATGGCGGCGGCATCGGCCGGTGGCTTCGGGCGCACCAGCCCCAGCACGCGCTTGCCGATCCCGACCAGACCGTCCGGCGAGAAGACGATGAAGCCAACGAACAGCAGGCCGAAAACCAGCAGCCAGTTGACCGTGTAGATCGAGAGGAACTCACGAAACAGGATGTAGAACAGCGCGCCCAAGGCGGGGCCGAGAAAGCTGCGCATGCCGCCGATCACCACCATCGCCAGTAGCTCGCCCGAGAAAGCGATGCTCATCGGGTCCGCGGAAGCGAAGCGATGGTTGTACACGCTCAGCACGCCCGCCAATCCGGTGATCCCGGCGGAGATGGTGAAGGCCAGCAGCTTGTAGCGGTTGCTGTCATATCCGAGGAAGCCTGTCCGGCCCTCGTTCTCACGGATCGCCACCAGCACCGTGCCGACCGGGGAGCGCCGCAGCCGCCAGAGCCCCCAGACCACCAGCAGCGCCACGGCGGAGACCACCCAATAGTAGCTGCCCGCATTCTGTAGCGAAGCCCATCGGGTGACATTGCCGAGCCCGTTCTCGCCGCCTGTCAGCTCCGTCCAGCGGAAGGCGACCGAGAACAGCATGGCGGTGAAGGCCAGCGTCAGGAGGGAAAAGTATACCCCGCGCCGGCGCAGGATCAGCAGGCCGGCCACGGTGGACAGCGCGGCCACGATGATCAGTGCGCCGATCCCTGGGAGCAGCATGCCTGCCGGCAGGTAGTGGCGCTGGATCAACGCGGCGGCGTAGGCGCCGATGCCGAACCAGGCACCGTGGCCGAAGGAGACCAGCCCGGTCCAGCCCACCAGGATGTTCAGCCCCATCACAGCCAGCGCGAAGACCACCACGTCCGTGGCCGTGGTCATGGTCAGGCCGAGCGCATCCATCAGGAAGGGCAGCACCGCGAGCCCGGCTACTGCGATGAGCAGCGGGCGCAGTTCGAGCGCCCATGCGTTCCGCATCATGTTGGCGGTGCCTTATTCGAAGCGCTGGATACGTTCGCCGAACAAGCCGCGCGGGCGCAGCAGCAGGACGAGCACCATCAGCAGGTAGACGGCGGCCTCGGTGGCCGGGGGAAAGGCGTATGCGGCAAGCCCGCGCACGACGCCGACGATCATGGCCGCGCATACCACGCCCCAGAAGGAGCCTAGCCCGCCAATGACGACGACAACGAAGGCGAAGGTCAGGATCTCGGCGCCCATGGTGGGCGTGACGCCAGTGACCGGCGCCATCATGGTGCCTGCCAGGGCGGCGAGGCCCACCGCGATCATCACCACCGCCGTCATGTACGGCTTCAGCGAGATGCCAAGCGCCGCCACCATGTCCGGGTTCTGCACGCCGGCCCGCACCACGCGGCCGAAGGCAGTGCGCTTCAGCAGCAGCCACAGCCCACCGACACAGACGGCGGCGACCAGCAAGATCAGCAGCCGGTACCTGGAGTAGATGAATTCACCCAGAAAGACCTGCCCGCGCAGGAACAGCGGAATGGAGAAGGGCACCGGCGCGGCGCCGAAGATCATGCGCAGCGACTGCTCGGCGACCATCGCCAGCCCGAAGGTCAGAAGCAGGCTGAGGATCGGGTCCCCGCGGTAGAACCGGCTCAGCAGGAGGCGCTCGATCACCAGCCCGAGCAACGCCACCAGGACCGGCGACAGGATGACGGCGCCGCCAAAGCCGATGCTGGGCGCAAGGGCCACGGTCAGGTAGGCGCCGATGGCATAGAAGGCCCCATGCGCTAGGTTGACCACGCCGCCCAGGCTGAAGATCAACGAGAGGCCCAGTGCGATCAGCAGGTAGTTGGCCCCGATGAGCAGGCCGTTCAGCACCTGCTCCAGGATAAAGACGAATTCCAAGACGGACCTCCCGGGGTGGCGGGGCGCCCGCGCCGTTCAGCGCGGGCGCGGTCGACGCATCAGGCCGGGAATGTGCAGGCGTTCTCTTCCTTTGCGGCGGCCATCGTCTCCAGGCTTTCGCTGCTGACGGGCATGGCGGCGGAGGCGGTGAAGATGTCGTAGGCGTTCCTCGCCTGTCCGGCCGGGAGCGCGGTGATCGCGAACATTTCCATCATCAGCTGGTGATCGGAGGCGCGGAAATAGCCCTCACGCGACTTGGAGATGTCGAACTTGGCGCCGCTCTCAAGGTGCTCCACCACCTTGGTCGGGTCGATGCTCTTGATCTCGTTCATCGACTGCGCGATCACCTTCATTGCCGTGTAGTCGCTCCAGCCCTGGTTCTCCGGCGGGCGGTTGTACTTGGCGCGGAAGGCGGCGGTGAAGGCCTTGGCGGAGGGCGCTTCCAGCAGGTGGTGCCAGACGACAGGCCAGGTGCCAAGGAAGTTGCCTGGCCCGGCACCCCAGGCCAGCGCCGTGTCGAAGCCGAAGCCTGCGACAGGGAAGCGCAACCCGAACTCGCTGTACTGCTTCAGGAAGTTGGTGACCTGCGCGCCCGCGAGGTTGCAGATGACAACGTCCGGCCGCCCCTGCCGCAGCTTGAGCAGGAAGGGAGAGAAATCGGTCAGTTCGGTCGGGACGAGGTCGGAGCCTGCGATCGAACCGCCGTTCTCGCCCAGGTACTTGTTGGCGACACGCAGCAGGTCGTGGCCGAAGGCGTAGTCGGCGGTCAGCGCGTAGTACTTCTTGCCGCGGACAAGCCCCTGGTCGAGGATCGCGCGGCCGGCAGCCTTCACCATCATCGTGTTCTGGGATTCGGTGTGGAACATGTAGCGGCGGCAGTCGCTGCCGCGGAGTGCGTCCGAATTGGCGCCGGTGTTGATAAACAGCACCTTCTCCCGCTGCACCACCTGGCCGATCGCCAGCGCCGATGCGGAGTTGATCTCACCCACGATGCAGGCAACCTTGTCGCGCTGCGTGTAGCGTTCGGCCTTCGACGAGGCGGTCTGCGGGTTCACGCTGTCCTCGAACAGCACCTCGACCTTCCGGCCGTTGATTCCGCCGGCGGCATTGATCTGCTCGGCCGCCAGCGTCGCGGCCTGCACGGCGAACTCGCCGAGTGGGCCGAGGAAGCCGGTGCGAGGCGTCAGGTGCCCGATCTTCAGCACATCGGACTGGCCGTATGAGATCGAGGGCATCGCCAGAAGGCCGGCGCTCCCGGCCAGCAACGCGCGACGGGTCGGGCGAAGAAACTCGGTCATGGACATTCCCTTCCGGCCCCTCTTGGGAGGCTCGTTACTGCGATCTGAGATCACAATCATCATGGCAAGACCGTTCAGCCCTGTCTATGGTCATCTCGATGAACCCAGCGATCGCCGAACTGCCTCCGATGGATCGCCGCACGTTGGGCGGCACCATCTATGCCCACCTTTCGGAGCTGCTGATTTCCGGTCGCCTGGCTCCTGGCGAGAAGCTATCGCTTCGCGACAGCGCGGCGGCACTTGGTGTCTCGGTCATGCCGGTGCGCGAGGCGGTGTCGCGGCTGGTGGCCGACGGCGCCTTGGAATCTCCGCCGAACCGCGCCGTGCGCGTGCCGGTCATGACGGCGCCGCGCTTCCGCGAGCTGGCGGACACCCGCATGGCGGTCGAAGGCATGGCGGCCGGGCGCGCCGCGGTGTTGCGCACTCCGCAGCAGCTGGCTGCCATCCGCCGTGCTGAGACCGCATTCCGTACCCTTGCCCGCGAGCCGGATCCGGCACTGGCCGTGGCGCTGAACCGTGACGTGCATTTCGCCATCTATGCCGGCTGCGGCTTGCCGACACTGATGGCCATCATCGCGGGGCTGTGGCTGAAGGCAGGGCCTGTGATCAACCTGGACCTGCGTGCCAACAGCGACCGGCTGAACAGCGGCCATGCGCTACGCTGCCATGCCGAGGCGCTCGCGGCCATAGAAGCCGCCGACCCTGGCGCCGCTCAGGCCGCCATCGCCGCCGATATCAACGAGGCGGCGCAGTTCATCATCGCCCGAGGCATCCTGCCGGCGGAGCCGTGACGGAGGAAACGACAGAACATGGATCTCGCCATCGAGGGTTTGCGCGTGCTGGTAACAGCCGGCGCCAACGGGATAGGCCGCGGCATCGTCGAGGCCTTTCTGGCCGAGGGTGCCAGGGTGTTCACCTGCGATGTGGATGAAGTCGGTCTTTCCACCCTGCCTGCCGGGGTGGGTCACCGCATGGCCGATGTGGCCGACCGCGTGCAAGTGGCGTCGCTGGTGGAGGATGCGGTTGCATACCTCGGCGGGCTGGACGTGCTGGTGAACAATGCGGGAATTGCGGGGCCTACCGGCCGTGTGGAGGAGATTGCGCCGGAGGACTGGGATCGCTGCATCGAGGTCTGCCTGACCAGCCAGTTCAACTGTGCGCGTCTCGCGGTGCCGCACCTGCGGGCGAGCACGAACCCATCCATCATCAACCTGTCCTCGGCCGCTGGGCAGTTCGGCTTTGCATTGCGCAGTCCCTACTCTGCCGCGAAGTGGGGGGTGATCGGCTTCACCAAGTCGCTTGCGATCGAGCTTGGGGATGCCGGCATCCGCGTCAACGCCATTCTTCCCGGGTTGGTGGCCGGCGACCGCCAGCGGCGCGTGCTGGAGGCCAAGGCGCAGCAGCGCGGCATGCCCTTCGCGGAAGTCGAGAAGGCCGCATTCTCCTACGTCTCCATCAAGGATTATGTGACTCCGCAACAACTGGCCGACCAGATCTTGTTCCTGTGCAGCCCACGCGGGCGGACGATTTCCGGCCAGGCCATTGCTGTGGATGGTGACACACGCATGCTGGCCTGAAGGCCTATCGAGCCGGACCCGGGCCGGGTTTATCAGGGCTGCCGCAGCGGCGAGGGCGGCTGTGCGACCGTTGCCTGCGGCGGCCACGTCGGGGCGCTTGGGACCGGTTGTCTTTCTGGAAGGAGGCGGCGCTCGCTCCGGGCCTGAAGCATAGTGATACATGGAGAATGCCTGCGGAACACATGAGAAGGGGGATCGGGGTTCCGCCAGCGGAGAGCTGTCCTGGAGAAAACTCGATCGGGGAGCCCTTTGTCGTGCCAGGCGCGACCCGCACACCACGCCTCTGGCGTCCCGACCTCGCCCTGCTGTCACGCACGCGCGATCCGCACCCGCTCCTGCGAAGTGACGGTTCAACGGTCATCGAGGTGATCCGCTCCTTGCACGTGCCTTCGGGCTTGACCAACGCGGTGCCGGACCGGCAGGACCGAGAGGATGCGCGCGGCGCTGCGATTGAAGCGCCACTCGCTACGCGGCCCTTGCTGCTCGGCGGCTCACATGACACCGCTGTTCGGCGGTTTCTCAGCACTTTCGCCAGCCGCTCGACGCCAGACTACGCGATCGGGGAAGACCGCGTTGCAGGGATCGACTGGAACTTCTCCTACAATAGCACGCCCGGCAACCTGGAGGGCGTGACGGCGCCGTTGCTGGTGGTGGGGGTGACCGGCCACTATTGGATCGTCTCCGCCGGGACCGCTTACGAGCACGCTGCGAGCCGGGACAAGTCGATTGCCTTTGTCGAGGGCACAACGCATGGCTTCACGCCCTGCGAGCCTTGCGCACGATCGCCCCGACAGTTCGGCGACACGATGGCCCGCACCTTCGACCACGTCGCCGCCTGGATCGCGGCGCGCTTCGTGCCGGGTGGCGCCATTGTGAGGGAGCGGGCACTGTGAGCCCTCGCCTGGCACTGGCGCGCCGGCAGGTTCTGGCCAGCCTGGGCATTCCCGCCCTGGCGGCGCGGGCGAGGGCGCAAGCCACCTTCATCGACCGCCCGGTGCGGGATCTTGGTCGGCTATCCCGGCGGCAGTGCGACCGACATTTTCGCCCGTCTCTGCGCCGAGCGCCTCGCAGGCAGCTATGCCCCCTCTGTGGTGGTCGACAACCGTCCTGGGGCCTCCGCCAGACTGGCCGTCGAGGCGGTACGAGCCACCAATCCTGACGGAACGGCCGTCCTGTGCAGGCCGGAGAGCGTCCTGACCATCACGCCGCACATCCACCCGGCGACCACGCGCTACAACGGTCTGACGGACCTGACGCCGGTCTCGGCGGTTGCCTCCGTCCCCTTCGCCTCCTGCGTCGCCGCCAGCCATCCGTCCCGCTCGATCGATGAATTTCTCCGTTGGGCAGAGGACCAGCCGGAGGTTCCGTATAGCAGCTCAGCCACCGGCTCCACGCCGCAGCTGCTGGCTGAGTTGCTCGCGAAGCAGTGTGCCTAGCGCATAACCCACGTGTCCTATCGCGGTACGGCAGGCGCGCTCGTCGATCTCGGCGCTGGCCGGATCGCTGCTTTCATGGGTACGCTGGGTGACGTCGTCGGTGCTCACCGGGTCGGCACGCCAAGGGACCTTGCCTTGCGGCTCCATGCCAAGCGAGACCGCTGGAAGGACATCGTGCAGAGGGTCGGCTTCATTGGAGACGGGGAGTGAGGTTGCATGCCGATCCGCGGAAGGGGCGGCGGGTGTGGACTTGGAGGGGCGACAAGATTAGCACGGCGTTGTGCCTTGCGTGAGGACAGTCGGTCCGAAGAACAGCGCACCGCTGCTGGGGCAGGAGGATCTCCGATGCATCATCGTGTCACCAGTTCGGCCCGTTGCCGGGCTCCTGAAGGTAGGGTCACCAAGATGGGCTATTTCCGCCGTCGTCAGATTCTCGCCGCGGCAGGAGCGATCGCCAGCCCTTCCGTTGCCCGTGCCCAGGATGCTGGCGGCTATCCCTCCAGGCCGATCCGGATCGTGGTTGGGTTCGCCGCCGGCGGGCTGGCCGACATCACCGTGCGCATCATTGGTGAAGCGCTGTCGCAACGCCTTGGCCAGCAGATCGTGATCGACAACCGTCCGGGTGGAGCTGGTACGCCAGCCGCCATGGCGGCTGCCTCGGCCGCACCGGACGGCCATACGCTGGCCGTCCTGAGCACTGGCAACGCGATCAACAAGACCCTGTTCCGCCACTTGCCCTACGATCCCGTCGTGGATTTCGTGCCAGTGTCCTGCCTCGCGAACTTCGACCTGCTGCTGCTTGTCGCGGCGAGCTCGCGCTTGCGCAGCGTAGCGGATGTGCTCTCCGCGAAACGCGAGGGCCTTGCCATTGGCACGATCAGCCCGGGCAGTACGCAGAACCTCGCGGGAGAATGGCTGCGAGTGGCGACGGGGATCGACGCAACCATTGTGCCCTATCGTGCCACCGCAGATGTGCTGACGGCGGTGCAGCGTGACGACGTGCAGGTTGGTTTCGAGTCCTATGCGGCGGCCCGCAGCCTTCTGGACGGCGGGCAGCTCCGCGCCATCGGAAGCACGGGAGCCAAGCGCTCCAGCCTTCTTCCTGATATCCCGACCCTGCAGGAAAGTGGGTTGGCCGACTACGCGGTGGTGGGATGGAACGCGTTGTTCGCTCCAGCCCGCACGCCCCGGCCCATTGTCGAACTGCTGAACCGCCACGTTGTTGACGTTCTTCAGACGCGGGAAGTCAAAATGCGCCTGCTGGACCTGGGTATCGAGCCCGCGCCGGGCACGGCAGCGGCGATGGGCGAGCTCCTGCATCGCGATGTGGCGACCTGGGCGAGCGTCATCGAGAAGGCGAACATCCAGCGGCAGTGAAGCGCCGCACCGGAGGAAATCCCAGAATGAGCGAATTCACCCTTGCCCGCCGGACGCTGTTCGGCGCGGCCGGTATCGCGCTTGCCTACCCGGCGCGGGCCGCGAGCTATCCCGACCGCCCGATCCGGCTGGTGGTGCCGTTCCCGCCAGGTGGCACGGTGGATGTCACCGCGCGGCCCATTGCTGCAGCCGTGTCCGAGACGCTGGGACACCCCATTATCATCGACAATCAGCCAGGCGCCGGCGGTAATGTCGGCACGCAGCGTGTCGCGCGTGCGGCGGCGGACGGATACACCCTGCTGTTCACGGCACCTAACCACACGATCAACCCGGGGTTGATGCCGAATGCTGGGTTCGACGCGCAAAGGGATTTCGTGCCGATCTCCCTTTGCGCGCAAATTCCCGAGATCCTGGTCTGCCACAAGGACGCACCGTTCCGGACTTTCCAGGAGTTTGTCTCCTACGCCCGCGCCCATCCGCGTGAGTTGACCTACTCCTCCGCCGGCATCGGTTCGCATCCGCACGTGACAATGGAGCTGATGCTGCACCGTCTGGGCCTGGAGGTGCTGCACGTGCCGTATCGCGGCGCCGCGCCAGCTTTTACGGACCTTGTCGCGGGCCGCGTGCAGCTGAAGCTGGACTCCTATGCCACTTCCACGGCGCAGATTGAGGCCGGTGCCATTCGCGTGCTCGCGATCGCCAGCCCGCAAAGGTCCGCTGTCGCCCCGGATGTGCCGACGGTCGCAGAGATGGGCCTGCCTGGATTTGAAGGCATCTTGTGGATGGGCTATCTCGCGCCCGCCGGCACGCCACCCGAGGTTGTGAGCCGCGTCGCGAAAGCGGTGCAAGAGGCTGTCAGGTCTCAGGCGCTCGGGACGGTACTTGCCCAGCAGGGGGCGGAGGCCGTCGGCAGCAGCCCCGAAGCCTTTGCCGCCAGGATCGCGCGGGAGATCCCCCAGTGGCGCGACGTGATACGCGACGCGAACATCCGCCCGGAGTAGATCGATGAGCCCACCACTGACCCCCCCGCCCGATCCCAACCCGAGAACACCACGGTTGCGCTGTCCGCCCGGTTCGGTCGACTGCCAAGTTCATCTGTTTGGACCGGCGACCGAGTATCCGTTCGATCCCGGCAGCAAGTATGTGTCGGCAGACATGCTGCCCGAAGAATCGATCCGTATCCAGGACATCCTGGGGCTGGACCACGCCGTGATCGTAAGCGGCGGAGGCTACGGAATGGACACGCGCCACCTTTGCGACACGCTGCAGCGTTTTCCCGAGCGCTTCCGGGGCGTGGCCCTGCTGCCGGCTGACACGCCGCAGGCGGAAATGGAGCGCCTGCACGGCCTCGGGGTGCGCGGAACCCGCTTCGTCAGCCCGCGCCACGGCACGCATCTTCCGCAGATATCCGAACGCGTCGCGGCTATCGCGGCCGAGCTTGGCTGGGTTACACAATTCTACCCGGGCCAGGGCGAGCTGGAGGGCTTCGCTGACCGGCTCCTTGAACTGCCTGGGCGCATCGTACTGGACCACTTCGCGGCCATTCCGGCGTCGGGCGGGACGGGGCAGGCCGCGTTCACGACCTTGCTTCGCATGCTCGACACCGGGCGGGTCTGGGTGCGGATATCTGGCCCGATGCGCTGCACAAAGGAGGACTTTCCCTATCCCTCCGTCACGCCGATTGCCCAGGCGCTTGTCGCTCATGCACCGGAGCGTCTGGTCTGGGGGTCAGACTGGCCCCATGTGAACATGGCTGGCAGGGTCATGCCCAATGACGGCGACTTGCTCGACCTCTTGCTGGAATGGGTGCCGGACGAGGTTGTGCGCAACCGTATCTTGTCGGACCAGGCGCGGGACCTATACGACTTTCCCGCACCATCCGTGTGACAGCGCCGGTGAAGTTCCTGGCCGGCGCCGTCAGATGAACCCACGGAGTGTCAGTCGCTGAAGTACAGGCGGAGTGGCGTTTCTCCCGCGATCTGCTGGCGCACGCGCTCATCCTGTACCCAGTCGGCCAGCGTGGCGATCGCGTCGGCGTAAGTCACGCGGTCCTCGAAGGCGGCGAACGGCCAATCGCTTCCCCAGACCAGGCGTTCACCCCCGGCCACGTTTAGCAGAGCCGCCGCGTAGTCGCGGGCGGCCTGCGCGGATGGCATGCGGTAGCCCGCGGAAATCTTCACCCATGTATTGCCTCGCTCCACAGCCGCCAGCATCGCTTTGAAACCGGGTGCGTTTACCCCCTGGTGGGGATCCGGCCGGCCGAAATGATCGATCACCAGCTTCACGCCCGCCGCCTCCGTTCCCTCGATCACAGCGGGCAGGTCATGGCTTTCCGCGAGAACGTGCACATGCCAGTCCAGGTCACGCACCCGGCGCAGCAGGCGTTGATATTCCGCGGACCTCAGGTCGGGCGGGCTTGCGACGTGCCGATAGAAGATCCGGATACCGACGATACCGTCCTCTTTCATCCTCTCCATACGATAGAAGTCTGCGTCGGGTGCGAGGATGACGGTACCTCGCAGGCGTTTGTGCTTGCGCGTCGCGCGGATTGTGTAGTCGTTGTATTCTCCATACATGCTTGCGGCCGCGATCACGCCGAAGGTGACACCGTGGGTGTCCATGATCTTCAGGAACCCTTCTGGTGTGGCGTCGAAGGGCGGCTGATGCCAGGCGCTGGCCACGCGGGGCATGTCGGTGGTGTAAAGGTGGAAGTGGCTGTCGATAATCGGGTGTGTCGTCATACGCGTTGGGCCTTGCCCCTCCCCAGCTTGCGCCGGCACTGCGGGCGGCGTGTGAGACAGGACTAGATCAGTAAGGCCTCTGAGCATCAAGCCACCGACCACTCAGCGGCGGTGGTGCCGGCGCGGAGCGGCCTTGTTGCATAATCCTTGCACGTGGGCCTGCATGGGCAAGGTGCCGACATAGAGCGAGCGTCCCAGGGCGCGTTATGGCCGCGGAAGTGGCGTGAGTACGACCGAGGGCTGATCGCACGCGGTGACCTGTGTGGTCTGGACCTCGCCCGATCTGACCTGACGTACCGAGGAGGGCACGGGCAGGAGAGGTCGGCCTCAGGTCTTCACGGATGCGGCGATCCAGACGTTGCTGACGCTGCAGGTGCTGTGCCGGCGACCATTGCGGGCGGCGCAGGGGATGGCGGGGGGGGACGATCCGTCTGGCTGGACCCGGTTGGAAGGCGCCGCACCACGGCACTCTCTCGCAACGGCAGAATGGCTTGGCGGTGGAGATCCCCTAACGCGCCCGGGACGGGTTCTTGCACCTCGACATCGACAGCACCGGGTTGAAGGTGCTCGGCGAAGGCGAGTGGAAGGTCCGGAAGCATGGGACCGACAAGCGCCGGGGCCCTGGCGCAAGGTCCGCCTGATGATCGATGCAGGCAGCCGAGAGGTGCGGGCCGTTGAGATGACCGGTGACCGGCACTGTGATGGCGAGATCGTGCCGGGCCTGCTGGCGCAACGGCAAGCCATGGAAGGGGGGACCACCAGAGCGACCGAGCGCAACCAAACGCTCCGCGCCATCAGGCACCTCGGGCGACGGCTGTGGCAGCGTTGGGGCGGCTATCGCCGGCGAAGGTCTGGCCGAGACGGCGATGTCATGCCTCAAGCGCCTCGGCGAGCGTCTGGCTGCACGCGGCCCACCCCGTCAGGTCGCCAAGGTTCAGATCCGCTGTGCCGTCCTGAACACCTTCAACGCCTTCGGGATGCCCGACACCGTCGCTGAGGCCTGGTCAAACCGTCAACGACCAAAACACGTCCTCAGCTTGATTGCTGCAACCGCACCGTTTCCGGCCGTTAGTGGGGTTGGAAAAGGTTGCAAGGTCGGGCGTTGCCCTGTCCATTCGTGTGGTTCGACACGCATGGGCGGAGCTGCAATCGGTTGATCCCTGCAACTAAGCCGCTGGGCACCGCTTAAGGTTCCGATCTTGTCTGCGCATGGTCAGCGCTACTCCACTCGCTCCGCAGCAGGTTTTTGGCACAGGAAATGGGCAATGCCTCAAAAACCCGACTCCTGGCTTGAGCGCCTGCAGGGCTCGCCCAAAGCACTGCGTGTGATCAGTACGCTTGTGCTGCCGCTTCTCATCCCGTTGCTCGGTCAGGCTTATCCTGGCGCGCTTTCGCCAATACACCTTCACCTTGTTCTCCTTGCCAGCGTTGTGCTCGCCGCCCTCCTTCTTGGGCTTGCAGCGGGCTTGGCATACGCCGCCCTTGGGTTTGCGGCGATGCTTTGGTGGGCCTTTCAGATCGATGCCTCGGGCTTCCTGGCTCTCAGCGCCGGATCCGTTCTGGACGCATTCTTGTGGTTCGCACTGGCCAAGCTCATCGTGGTGCTCGTTGCCTTGCCCCAGGCCGTCATCGCACGTTTGCTGGAGGCAGGGCGACAGGCAGGTCTGGAGAGTGCTCGCAAGGAGCTGCTATTCAGCGAAATGTCCCATCGGGTCAGCAACGATATCAGTTCCGTGGTGGGCCTGCTGCATATGCAGGCCGGGATGGACCCAGAGGCAGCCACCGCGCTGAATGCCGCCGCTGACCGGGTGCTCATGCTGGGACGCGTGCACGCGCGCTTGTCGCGCAGCGGTGCGCCTGATGCTGTCATCGACAGCCGGTTGTTTCTGGAGGGTTTGCTGGCGGACCTCAGGGCGAGTTTGAATGGCGTGCGGCCAGTTTCGCTTGTCGTGGAGGCAGAGGCACATTCCTTACCGCTGGCACGCGCGGGAGACATTGGTCTCGTTGTGAATGAACTCGTCACCAACGCGCTCAAGCATGCTTTTCCGGAAGGCAGAGAGGGGGTAGTGCGCGTGACTTTTCGCCGCGTGGGCAACCTTTTTCATCTATCCGTCGCTGACGATGGGATCGGCTTGTCCCCAGGACGGCAGATGCCGCCTGGCGAAGGCTTGGGGCTCGGCAGCCGCATTCTCCGAGCATTGGCAGCCCAACTGGGCGGGCGTCTGGATATGGAGAGCGGCAAGGTCGCGGGTAGCGTCTGCCTTCTACAATTCCCTGTCCCAACGCCTTCACCCAGCGATACGGCAGATGCCGGCAGGACGCCGAAGGCGGGAATTTCCCGCCGCTTATGGAGCAATCGAGCGACACGTTTCTGGCAGTTTCGCAAGAAATACTGAGGGCGCCCCTCGTCGCTACGACAAAACTGAACGACTTCGCTTCCTGCGCCTTGATCTCGAGGTGCTGGAACGCATCACCAGCCAGACCGCTCCTCACTCCGATAAATGCCTGCCGAGGTACTCGGCGCCAACCTCAATTCAAATGCACACCGCCTGATCCCTGTTGATTGTGGCTTATGCCGGGTGAATAGCGTGCTTTCCCGCAGCTTCGAAGAAGTCGCCTTGCAGAGTGCTCTGCCTAAACTCTGCACGAAGATGTCCAGCAAGCCCCTCGATCGGGCACAGGCCCGGTCCGAACCATTGGTTGACCTGGCCGATCTTGTGAATGACATCGTCGCGGCTCTAAATTCCTGTGGCGCGAAATTCCATGGTTGTTCATGTCGAATGAGGAGGTTTGGAAGCTCCACGGGAGAGCGGAACCTCGATATCGCAAACCAGCCCGCACCGTCTCCAGGCAAGGACCACTGTTCCACCAAGTTGCTTTTGAACGGTACCCTCCAGGACCCGCGAGCCAAAACCCCGGCGTTCCGGCGCTCCGGTCAGAACAGGCCCGGCTGTTTCAGTCCAGCGCAGGTGGAGCGTGCTCCGGCGATCACCCATGAGGCGCCATGAGATCGTTAAATGCCCCGCCGGCACCGATAGAGCACCGTATTTTACCGCGTTCGTAGCGAGTTCATGCAGTGCCATCGCGAGTGGCTGCGCTGCTCCTGCGGGCAGTGACACAGCGGAGCCCCGCAACTCCGCGACGGGACCATCGACGGAGTTGCTCGTCAGGAATGGTGCCAGTTCGCCCCGCAGCAGTGTTTCCAGATCGGCGCCAGCCCATCGGTCCTCCGCCAGCAGCGTTTGTGCGCGGGCGAGTGCGCCCACACGCCCCTCGACGGCTTGTACGTAGCTCGGCTGATCCGGCGCTTTCGTCAGGCGCAGTGCGGCCTGTACCACGGACAGGGCATTCTTTGCCCGGTGATCCACCTCGCGGACGAGCAGCACCTGGCGTTCCTCAGCGAGCGCCCTTTCGATGGCGGCCCAGGTGCGCTCGGCGACACCGCGAACAAAAGCGATTTCCTCCATGGACCAGACGCGCGGTACTGCATCGTGGACGAATAGAATGGCCGCGACCCGCCCGTTGCCGATGAGAGGGACATGCAGCGCGGCGCGGACGCCGATTGCGGAGTAGCTCGCTGTAAACGCCGTTGTCCGTTCGTCGGACGCGACATCGGTCAGCGCTATGGCCTCGCCGCGCTGCATGGTCTCCACAAAGCCAGGCCAGTACTCCGCGAGGGACCATTCTCCCACAACACTTGCCACGCCGGGTGCGGTCCATTCCCGCTCCACGCGGATGAAATCTTCCGTTGCGTACATCGTCCCGTAGCCCGCGCGCGAGACGCCAAGGATCCGTCCCATGATCTCGGCTGCAGCCCCGGCGATCTCGGTGGATTCCTTGAGGTCAACAAGCTTGTCGCCCAGCTCCACCAGGCCGGCCAGTCGTGTCTCCGCAGCCTTGCGCTTGGTGATGTTAAGGAAAAGTGCAGCGAACCGTCCTGGCTCCGTGCGGTAAGCGAAGACTTCGAAATGCCGGTCCAGAGCTGCGAGCCTGAGCTCGAAATGGGCTGGTTCGCCGGTTTCGGCGACCCGCCCGCAGGTCTCAACCCAGAACGGCTCAATGCCGGGGATCGCATCACTCGCGAGGCGCCCCACGACAGCGTCCGGTGGCAGGCCGGTGAGGCGCTCCCACGCAGCGTTGATTTCGAGGTACCGGAAGTCGATGGGCGCGCCGCTCTGGTCGTGCACCATCTCGCACAGCGCAAAGCCTTCGTGCATCGCCTCGAACAACCCGCGCCAGCGGGCCTCGCTTTCCCGGAGCGCGACCTCCGTCCGGGCCTGTTCCACAGCAGCCCAGGTTCTCTCGGCCGTCTCGCCCACAAGGACTGCATCCCCGGTGGCCCAGCGCCGCGGGCCCGGATTCCGGAGGTAGAGAACGGCCCTAAGCCGTCCAGCCTTCACGAGCGGCGCGGCAATCAGCGCACGACAGCCTATGCTGCTCCAGGTCGAGGCAAAGGCGGACCCCACACGCGGGTCCAGATAGCAATCCTCGACAACAAGCGTCCGTCCCGCTTTGAGCTCTGCGATGGCTGCTGGACCGAAAGCCTCGAGAAGTCGGGTCTCGCCAGCGATCAGCGCTCCGGTGGCACCGCGCCGTCTTTCACGCTCAAAGGACACCCGCTCCTGCCGGGCGTCGATCTCACCGTAGCCTGCCAGCGCGTTGAAATGCCGGCCCAGCGCATCGGCCGCCGCTTCCGTGACCTCGCGCGCGTCGGCCAGGCCGCGGAGCCGCTCCTCAAGCGTCAGGAGGAACGTCCGCCGCCGCTCAACCAGAACCTGACCCGTGGTCTCTGTGCAGGCGCAGAACATACCGCCGATGCCGCCTGTTTCATCGCGGACAGGGGAGTAGGAGAAGGTGTACCAGGTATCCTCGGGAAAGCCATTCCGCTCCATCAGGAGGTGAAGGTTTTCCGACCAGGTGGCCTCGCCGGACAAGGCGCGCTCCGTCAGCGGCTCGATATCGGTCCAGATCTCCTCCCAAACCTTTCGGAAGGGCATGCCAAGAGCAGTCGGGTGCTTCGCACCAAGGATTGGGATGTAAGCATCGTTGTAGAGAAACGTCAGCTCGGATCCCCAGGCGATGAACATGGGGTGCCCGGAACTGATCATGAGGCTTACAGCGGTGCGCAACGACTGTGGCCATGTTTCCGGCAGTCCGAGTGGTGATGCCTTCCAGTCATGGGCTCGCATGCGGGTGCCCATCCCGCCTCCACCGGTCAGGAAGGCATGGCCAAAGAACATGAGGCTTTCAGGTCCTCGCTGCAGCCGGCCTGGTATGGCGCCGGGATGCTCGCCTCTGCGTCTTCTGAGACCGGGGACCCTCCGCATCCTCGAGAAGGCGTAATCCAGCGCGGACGACTTCGCTGGCACTGCGATAGCGTCCGATCATCACGCGCTCTTCGATGAACACCTCAAGCTCTGGCGTCAGGGAAACGTTGCGGGTCTTGCGGATGGGCATGGGTCATCACACAACTCAACCGAGGGTTGTGTCAATCTTTGCTTTGAAGGTCTGTGCCATCTGTCCTCGACGACCTCGCATGGATGGGCCCAGGGAAGCAGCCGACCCGCTGGCCTTTCTTGCGAAGGGTGGGTCCTCCTTCGCTGCTCGCCGGCTGGTGGCACCATACCGGCTGACCATCCCCATGACGGGGGCGTGTACATGGTTGGTGGGGCACGGCTGCGGCCTGGCCTGGAGCCGACCGGGCAGACCGCGTCCGGAACAGTGCCCGCAGCGGCCCCGCCGCCAGGGCGTAACACCCTCCCGGGCTGGTCCTCAGCCCAGGGTGACTATTCCGCCGAGATCTTGGCGGCGGTGATGATGCCCTTGTAGACCGCAGACTCCCGGGCGATCCGTCCAGCCATGTCCGTGGGGCTGCCGCCGATGCCGCTGATCCCGATCCTCTCCATCAATGCGATCACCTCCGGCGTTCTCAGCGCCTCGTTGATCCCCTGATTGAGGCCCTCGATGACGTGGGCGGGCGTGGAGACCGGGGCAGCGAAGCCTGTCCAGGATGTCAGGGTCAGATCGCCGTGGCCCAACTCCGTGGCGGTGGGCACGGTGGGCAGAAGTCGGGAACGGGCAGGACCAGTGCTCATCAGCGCCACGGCACGGCCGCCCTCCACATGCGGGACCACATTGGCCACGGCTTCGAAGAACAGGTCCACCTGGCCGCCGATGAGGTCGTTCATGGCGGGCGCGCCGCCGCGATAGGGCACGTGGGTCAGCTCCGCCCCCGTCGCCCGGGCGAAGACCTCGCCCAGGAGGTGCGGCAGGCTGCCGCTGCCCGCGGAGGCGTAGGTGATGCGCCCGGGCGAGCGCCGCGCGGCTGCAACCACGTCCGCAACGGAGGCGTAGCCGCTTCGGGAATGGGTGGTCAGCACCATCGGCCCCTCGGAGGCCACCGCCACGGGTGCAAAGGAGGCAGCGGGGTCGTAGCCTGCATTCGCGTACACGAAGGGGGCGATGACGAAGGTGCTGGTCGTGCCGAACAGCAGCGTGTACCCGTCGGCCGCGGTGCGCGCCACATACTGGGCGCCGATGGTGCTGCCGGCACCGGTGCGGTTCTCCAGCACGAAGGGCTGGCCTAGCCTGCGCTGCAGGTGCAGCGCCACGGCTCGCCCCAGTGGGTCTGACTGACCGCCCGCGGCGAAGGGGTTGATGATCGTCACCGGCCGGTCCGGGTAGCCGGTCGCCCGGGCACGCCGTGAAAGCAGAAGCGCTGCCGCGCTGGCGCCCAGCCCCCGCCTTGTGATCGTGGCCATGTTTCCTCCTCCGTTCTCGTCGCCCGGAACCGACCGGGATCATCCCCGGTTCCGGCATCGAGGCAAGCGGAATTCTCCATTGACTAAGCCTGTTCGCTGAAACAAAGAGGGCTGCCGGTTCATGGGCAAGGAGATGTCGATGGTGGCCAATGGCAAGCGCGCGCGGATCTTGATCGCGGGCGGCGGCCTGGGCGGCCTCACCGCCGCCCTGGCTCTCCTCCAGCGCGGGTTCGACGTGCAGGTCTTCGAGCAGGCTCCCGAACTGCGCGAGGTCGGAGCGGGCGTCCAGATCAGCGCGAACGGCTCCCGCGTGCTGCACGCGCTCGGTGTGGGCGAGGCGGTGGAGCGGGAGGCCTGCGAGGCCAGCGGCAAGGAGATCCGGCTCTGGAGTTCCGGCCAGACCTGGAAGCTCTTCGATCTCGGGGCGGAATCCGTCGCCCGTTACGGGCACCCCTACTACACCGTTTATCGCCCGGACCTGCACGGCGCGCTGGCGGCGGCGGTGCGGCGGGCCAGCCCCGGCGCGATCCGGCTTGGCGCCCGCGTCACCGGCTTTTCTCAGGACGCGGATGGCGTGAGCTTGCATCTGGCCGATGGCAGCGAAGCGAAGGGCGATGCCCTCATCGGCGCCGATGGCATCCATTCCCGCATCCGCCTTGGCCTGTTCGGCGAGGAACATCCGCGTTTCTCCGGCATGCTGGCCTGGCGGGGCGTGATCCCCATGGCGGCGCTGCCGGGGCACATGCGGAGATTGGTCGGGACGAACTGGATCGGCCCAGGGCGGCACGTGGTGAACTACCCACTGCACCACGGGGAGTTGATGAACTTCGTCGGCATCGTCGAACGCGACGACTGGCAGGTCGAATCCTGGACAGAACGAGGCACAACGGAAGAGCTGGCGGCAGACTTCGCCGGCTGGCACGAGGATGTGCAGGCCATGATCCGCGCGATCGAGGTGCCGTACAAATGGGCGCTGATGCTGCGCTCGCCGCTCGAGCGCTGGACCGAGGGGCGCGTGACGCTCCTGGGCGACGCCTGCCATCCCACGCTCCCCATGATGGCGCAGGGCGCCGTGCAGGCGATCGAGGACGGCTTCGTGCTTGGCCGGGCTCTGGAGGCGCGACCGGGGGATATCTCCACCGCCCTGCTGCGCTACGAGGCGGCCCGGCGCGAGCGGACCAACCGCATGGTCGTGGCATCAACCGAGAATGCCGCGCGCTTCCACAACCCGGCCCTGGCGGATGCGGCCGGCGCCCAGGCCTATGTGGACCGTGAGTGGGCGGAGGAGCGGGTGCGCGAGCGCTACGACTGGCTCTTCCGCTACCGTGTGGACGAAGTGGCCGTCTGATCCCGCGCGGGACCGGGCCCACGGCGATGCCGGCCTGCGCCGCTGGCCGCGCGGAACGCGGCCTGTCCGGCGAAGAGAGGCCGGCGCTTCAGGCGAGGGGCTCACCCCCGCGCCTGGCAGGCTCGTTGCTGGACTGGTCTGGCGAGGATGGACGAACGGACGCGCTCTCCGGCGATCCGACGGCCCTGGGGGGAACGTCGAGCCGCGCCGCGCGCTTCTCATCGAAGGCCTGGAGCCGGTCGGCCGCCTCGCGGTTCGCAGCCGTGGTCTGCGCGAGAAGGGATTCGAAGAAAAGCCCGTCGTCATGCGACAGGTCGCGCATACGCGGCAGGCCGTTGGTGATCGCGTAGTTGGAGAGGGGTGCGTTCTGGCCGATGCGCTCCGCCAGGGCGCGCGCCTTCGGCAGCGCCTCGCCCGCCGCGACGAGGTACTGGGCGAGGTTCAGCCGCTCCCCCTCCGCCGCAGTGAGAACGCGGCCCGTCAGCATCAGGTCGGACATCCGGGCATAGCCGAGCAGGCGCTCGATGCGGACCGAACCACCGCCGCCGACGAAGATGCCGCGCTGCCCTTCGGGAAGCGCGAAGTAGGCCGTCTCGTCGGCCACGCGGATATGGGCGGCCGCGGCCAGTTCCAGCCCGCCACCGATCACGGCACCCGCCAGGGCGGCCACGAAGGGGATCGGCCCGCGCGCGATAAGGTCGAAGGCGGCGTGCCACTTGCGCGAGCGCGGCCGGCGCGGGTCGCCAGTGCCGCGGGTCCGCAGCGCCTCGGAGAGATCAAGGCCGGCGGAGAAGTTCTCGCCGTGACCGAAGAGGACGCCAGCCTTCGCCTCGTCGCCCGCGCGCTGCACCGCCGCCATGAGCTGGGCCAGAGTCGAGTCGTTGATCGCGTTGCGCTTGGCCGCGCGGTCGAGACCGATCAGGGCGACGTCGCCGGCCAGCTCGTAGGTGACGGTCGGCGCACCGGCCGCGACGTCGCTCATCGAGCGGCCTCCCCCTGCGCCGGCTGCTCCGCCGCGCGGGCTTTCTCGCGATCCTGGAGCTCGCGCCAGAGGATCTTGCCTACGGGTGACTTCGGCAGGCTGTCCACGAACTCAACCACGCGCGGAATCTTGTAGGGAGCCATCTTGTCGCGGGCCCATTCCGTGATCTCGTCCGCGCTCACCTGCCCGGCGCGCCCGGCCTTGAGGCTGATCACGGCCTTCACCGTCTCGCCCCGGTACGGGTGCGGCTGGGAGACGACGCAGGCCTCCAGCACGTCCGGGTGCTCGTAGAGCTTCGTCTCCACCTCGGCCGGCCAGACCTTGAAGCCTGATGCGTTGATCATCCGCTTCAGGCGATCGGTCATGAAGTAGTAGCCCTCCTCGTCGACATACCCCATGTCGCCGCTGCGGTACCACCGCACCCCGTCGCGCTCGACGAAGGCCTTCGCCGTCTCCTCCGGCCTGCCCCAGTAGCCCCGGAACATCTGCGGCCCGCGCACGAGGATCTCTCCGGGCTCCCCCGGAGGAAGATCCTCGAGCGTCTCGGGGTGGACGACCGCGACGCCCGTGTCGAAGAAGGCGACGCCGAGGCATTGCGGCTTCGGCCGTTCGATCGGGTTGATGTGGGTCGTCGCGGCCGCTTCCGTCATGCCGTAGGCCTCGATGAAGGGCAGGCCTGTCACCTCCCGCAGGCGGCGCCATACCTCCTGCGGCATGGGCGCCCCGCCCGCCGTTACCCGGCGCAGCGAGGAGAGGTCGCGCTGTGCCAGATCGGGGCTCGCCAGCAGGTCGATGCAGGCGGTCGGCGCGATGGCGAGATGGGAGATCCGGTAGCGCTCGATCAGCCCAAGCGCGAGCCCGCGCTCCCAGCGCGGCAGGGGGATCATCATCCCCCCGCTGGTCACGGGGCAGTGCAGGCCGTTCCCGATGCCCGACACCTGGTACATCGGCGGCAGGCCGAGGAAGACGGTGGCCGCGGTCTGGCCATGCCACAGCGACAGCCCGGCGGCCGTGTGCATGAAGGTGCTGTGGGGATGCTCGCAGCCCTTGGAGACCCCCGTGGAGCCCGAGGTGTAGGGCAGCAACGCCAGGTCCTCCGGCGTCGCCTCCGGCGCGGGCGCCGTCAGGCCGGCGCCGATCGCCTCCGACCAGGACACGCAGCCGTCATGCCGCCGCGCGGGGGTCAGGAGCCATTCTTGAAGCGCGAAGTCTGGAGCGTCGGGCAGGTAATCGGCATAGGTGACGGCGACGATGTGCCGCAGGTCGATCCCGCTTCCCGCCGCGTCGCGCAGGACCGGCAGCAGGTCCTGCGCCGCCACGGCGGCCCGGGCACCGCTATCGGCCAGGATCTGCGCCAACTCCCCCGCGCGCACCATGGGGTTGACCGGCACGGCCACCAGGTCCGCCCGCAGGACGCCGTAATAGGCGATGAGCCATTGCGGGGAGTTCTGCATGAACAGCGCCACGCGATCGCCCCGCACCAGGCCCGCGCGCCGGCGCAGCCATCCGGCGAAGGCTTCGACCTCCCGCTCCACGTCGCGCCAGGTCATGTCGCGCCCGAAGAAGCCGATCGCCGGCCTGCTGCCATAGCGCGCGGCGGTCACACGGAGCGAGAAGGGGAGGGTGGTCTCGATCCTCGGAAGGCTTCGGGGGAGGTGCGCGGGCCAGTAGCCGGTCTTGTTATCCATTCTGATCTTCCAGGCTCTGGCCACTCGGCCTGAGCCGGGGCAGGCGGCGTTTCCACCCGGGCATCATCACCAACAAATCCACTTCGTCAAATACGAAGGTCTCGGGCGGCGCGCAGCCGCAACTTCAATTTGATATTGACGAAGGTGGTTTGTTCGAGTGCTACTTCCCGCCAAGGTCGCACCCCGGAAGGTCACTCGGGTAGAACCAATGGGGAGGATGAGCAGGTTGTTCAGCCCGAGGTCATCAGCGCACGCTCCACGCCCGCCTGCCGCTCGCCAGGTTTGCCGGCGCGGCTTCCTTGCGGCCCTGGCAGGCGGAGCCGCGGCCGCCCTGCCAGCCGGAGGGGCGACGGCGCAGGAATATCCAACCCAGCCCATCCGGGTGATCGTGACGTTCCCGCCAGGCGGCAGCACCGACATCATCGCCCGGGTGCTGAGTGGTGGCATCGAGCGGCGGCTGGGAAGGCCGCTTGTTATCGAAAACCGCTCGGGTGCTGGCGGCAATATCGGGATGGATGTTGTCGCGAAGGCGTTGCCGGACGGCTACACGCTCGGGATCGGCGCCGCGGGCGCGCTCGCCGTGAACCCCAGCCTTTATCCAGCGATGCCCTACGATCCCGTGCGGGATCTGACCGGCATCGGGATGATCGCGGAGATCCCCTTCGTGCTCGTGGCCAGCCCCAGCCAGGCCGCCCGAACGCTTCCCGAGGTTCTGGCCGCCGTCCGCACGCGGCCCGAGGGCCTTACCCTTGCGCACGGCGGCAACGGCACGGCCATGCATCTCTCCGCCGAGTTGCTGAAGCAGATGGCGGCGCCGAGGATCGTGAACGTCCCCTTCCGTGGCACGGGGCCGTCCTTGACGGCGGTTCTTTCGGGCTCGACCGATCTCGGCATGCTTGACCTGCCCTCCTCCCTGGCCCTGATCCGCGAGGGAAAGGTCCGGGCCCTGGGCGTCACCTCGGGCCACCGGCTGCCAGCCCTGCCCGACGTTCCCACCTTCGGCGAGGCCGGAGTGCCCGGCTATGAGTCGGTTGGCTGGTTCGGCCTGGTGGGGCCGGCCCGGATGCCGGAGGCGATCGTCGCCCGGCTGAACGCAACCTTCAACGAGGCGCTGCACGAACCGCAGGTGATGGAGCGGCTGCGCACCCTCGGCGTGGAGCCACGAACCGGATCGCCCGCCGAGTTCGCGGATTTCATCCGCAGCGAGACCGCGAAATGGGCCGAGGTCGTCCGCGTCTCCGGTGCGAAGCCCGAATAGCCCGCGACGGACAGGAGGAGATCGCGATGCTTCCGAGAAGGGGACTGCTGCGGGCGTCTGGCGGCATCGCCGCCTGGGCCGGCGCGGCGCGCGCGCAGGCGCCGGGCTCCGAATGGCCATCCAGGCCCGTGCGGATCGTGGTGCCCTATGCACCCGGTGGTGCGAACGACATCCTCGCGCGGCTCTATGGCCAGAAGCTGAGTGAGCGGCTGGGACAGCCCTTCGTCATCGAGAACCGGGCCGGCGGTCAGGCGATCATCGGGAGCGAGTATGTCGCGCGCGCCCCGGCGGATGGCTACACGCTGCTGCTGGGCGCGACTGGAACGATGATCTTCAATCCCGTCACCTACGAGCGCTTGCCCTACGACCCGGTGCAGGACTTCGTGCCGGTGTCGATCGCGGCCTCTTTTCCTCTGGTTCTCGCCGTCTCGGGCGAGGCGCCGTTCCGCACCGTGCAGGATCTGGTCTCGCACGCGAAGGCGCATCCGGACCGGATGACCTACGGCACCAGCAGCGCCGGCTTTCAGATGGCGACGGAGTTGTTCAATCTGCGCGCGGGAACCAAGTTCATCTACGTCGCCTATCGCGGCAGCGCCGAGAGCGTGAACGCGGCCGCCTCCCGCGAGGTGACGATGACGCTGGTGGATGTCGGCCCGGCGGCGGGCGCGCTGCAGGCCGGGCGCCTGCGCGGCCTGGCCACGACGGCGCAGGAGCGTCTCCCGGCCTTTCCCGACATTCCGACCATGAAGGAGCTGGGCTACCCCGACCTCTCCCTCGTGCTCTGGAGCGGGCTGATGGCGCCATCCGGCACCCCGGAGCCCATCCTGCGCCGCCTGAACGAGGAGATCCTGCGCGCCAACCAGGCGCCCGACCTGCGGGAGAGGCTGCGGGCGCTCTCGATGGACCCCGTCGGCAGTTCGACGGAGGAGGCGCGCCGGGCGGTGACGCAGGGCATCGCCTTCTGGCGCGGCATCGTGAACGAGGCGCAGCTTCGCTTCGAGCGGTAGCGCGGCCGAGGAGTTCAACAAGGGCCGGCGATCCGGAGCGGATGGCGCCCCATCGCGGTGACGGAAACCCTATGCCACAGCCCAATGCCTGCATCGCGGGTGTTTTCGAGCACCCCACACGCCGCGCCGACGATAAGTCACTGGCGCAGTTGCACGCCGAGGTGGCGGCCGGCGCGCTGCGCGACGCGGGGCTGAGCCATGCCGACGTGGACGGCTACTTCTGCGCGGGCGATGCGCCGGGCCTCGGGCCGCTCTCGATGGTGGACTATCTGGGACTGCGGGTGCGGCATGTCGACACCACCGACACGGGGGGCTCGGCCTATCTCGTCCACGTCGCGCACGCGGCCGAGGCGATCGCGGCGGGCAAGTGCAACGTCGCGCTCATCACCCTTGCCGGGCGGCCGCTGGCGGAGGGGCTGGGCTCCGGCCTCGGGCTGCGGCTCGACAACATGCCGGACGTGCCCTTCGAGGCGCCCTACGGCACGGCCGTGCTGAACCTCTACGCCATGGTCGCGCGGCGCCACATGCACGAGTTCGGGACAACGGCGACGCAACTCGCCTGGATCAAGGTGGCCGCCTCCCACCACGCGCAGCACAACCCGCAGGCCGTGCTGCGGAAGGTGCTGACGGTCGAGGACGTGCTGGCCTCCCCCCTGGTGGCCGACCCGCTCCGCAAGCACGATTGCTGCGTGATCAACGACGGCGGCGGCGCGCTGGTCGTGACACGGCCCGAGATCGCTCGCAGCCTCGGCCGCCCGGTTGTGTCCTTGCGCGGCAGCGGCGTCGCGCTCAAGAACCAGATGGGGGGCAAGGTGGACCTCACCTACTCCGCCGCCCGCTTCTCCGGCCCGATCGCCTTCGATGAGGCCGGCATCACCCCGGCCGACATCCGCTACGCCTCCATCTACGACAGCTTCACCATCACGGTGCTCGTCACGCTGGAGGACCTGGGCTTCTGCGAGAAGGGCAGGGGTGGCGCCTTCGTGGCGGACGGGAACCTCATCTCCGGCGTCGGCCGGCTCGCCTTCAACACCGATGGCGGAGGGTTGTGCAGCAACCATCCCGGCAACCGCGGCGGCATCACCAAGGTGATCGAGGCGGTGCGCCAGCTTCGCGGCGAGGCACATCCTGCGGTGCAGGTTCCGGACCTGCACCTGGCGCTCGCCCATGGCACCGGCGGCTCGCTTGGCACGCGGCATGGCAGTGCCACCCTGATCCTGGAGAGGAGCTGAGGCGATGGACACGCCACGCGAAATCACCCCGCCGCAGTCCTCTCCGGAAACCGCCCCTTATTGGATGGCGGCACGGGAAGGGCGCCTGCTGGTCAAACGCTGCGAGGCCTGCGGCGAGCGCCACGCCTATCCCCGGGCGCTCTGCCCCTTCTGCTTCAGCGAGGACACGGTGTGGGAGGAAGCCTCGGGGCGGGGTACGGTCTACTCCTTCAGCATCATGCGCCGTGCGAAGCCGCCCTATGCCGTGGCCTATGTCACGCTCGAGGAGGGGCCGACGATCATCAGCAACATCGTGGATGCGGAGTTCGACGCGCTTCGGATCGGGCAGCCCGTGACCCTGACCTTCCGCGACGCGACGGACGGCCAGCCGGTTCCCATGTTCAGGCCAGCCGGCGAGGGGTTGCGGGCATGAGCGGGGCGCAGGCCGCGCGCGCCTACCTCGAGGCCGCGGAGACAGAGGCCGCACGCGGCGGCGGCGATGCCGCGCCGGCTGCCGTCGGGCACGTCGCGGTGGTCGGCGCGGGCACGATGGGTGGCGGGCTGGCCATGGCGCTCGCCAATGCGGGGCTGCGCGTCACCCTCATCGACAAGGCGGAGGAGGGGCTGAACCGCGGCCTGGCCACCATCCGCAAGACCTACGAGGGGCAGGCGGCGCGCGGACGCATCACGACCGAGCAGGCCGGGGAGCGGGCCGCCCTTATCCAGGGCACGACCGGCCTGGCCGGCGCCGCGGGAGCGGACGCCGTGATCGAGGCGGTGTTCGAGAATCTCGCGCTCAAGCGCGAGATCTTTTCCGAACTGGACCGGACGATGCGGCCGGGCGCGTTGCTGGCCACCAACACATCGGGCCTGGATGTCGACGCGATCGCGGCCGCGACCGCCCGGCCGGCGGAGGTGGTCGGCATGCACTTCTTCTCGCCGGCCAACATCATGCGGCTGGTCGAGGTGGTGCGCGGGCGCGAGACCTCGGGCGCGACCATCGCCACGACCTTCGCGCTCGCGCTCCGCATGGGGAAGGTGCCCGTGCTCGTGGGCAATGCCCCGGGCTTCGTCGGTAACCGCATGATGCGCCGCCGCGGCGAGCAGGCCGAGCGGTTGTTGCTCGAAGGAGCCACGCCGGAGGAGGTGGACGCCGCGTTGCGCCGCTTCGGCTTCGCCATGGGGCCCTTCGCCATGCTGGACATGGCCGGGCTCGACGTGGGGCTGCGGTCGCGCAGGGAGAGAGGGGCGATCGCCGTGGTGGACGATGCCCTCAACGCCTCCGGGCGGCTGGGCCAGAAGACGGGGGCGGGCTACTACCGCTATCGGGAAGGCGACCGCACGCCGCTGCCGGACCCCGCGGTGCTGGACCTCGTCCGCGAGGCGGCCACGCGCCTTGGGGTGCCGCAGCGCACGATCCCCGAGGAGGAGATCCTGGACCGGTTGCTCCTGCCGATGGTGAACGAGGCCGCCCGCATCCTGGAGACGGGCATGGCGGAACGCGCGGGCGACGTCGACGTGGTCTGGGCGAACGGCTACGGCTTCCCGCGCGACCGCGGCGGGCCGATGTACCACGCCGACACGATCGGTGCCGCCGAGGTGGTCCACCGGCTCTCCGCCTATGCCGGTGCCACTGGCGATGCCACGTTGCGTCCTGCGCCGCTGCTGGAGCGGTTGGCGGCCGAAGGGCGCTGCTTCGTGGACCGGGGCAGCGCTGGCCGGGCCGTCGCTGGCGCGGAAGGGAGGAACGCGGCTTGACCGCCTCCCGGACGCTTCTTCCCGCTGTTGCCCTGCCCGGGGTCAGCCGTGTTGCCCGGGCCGGCGGATGCGATCGCATCGGCTGCAACATCCTCGGACCCGTGTTTCGGCCGGGCTGAGAGGCGCCGTCCTCGACCTTCCTGTCTCGCTGGAGCGCTTTCCCATCCCGGAGGGCGTGCTCGCATTCCCGCTCGAAGCGACCGATCCGGCGGTGGTGGATGGAGCTTTCCACGCGCTGGACGAAGCGGGAATGGAGCTTGGCTCCGCGAGCGATCAGGGACGCCCGTCAAGGGAGCGGTTGCGCCCGCCGTCCGGGCGCCGTCCCTTCCGCCTCAGCGTTCCAAGCGAATGTGGGCAGCGCGCGCCACCGCGCTCCAGATACCGATCTCGCGCTCGATCGTGCCGCGAAAGCTGTTCTGATCGTTTCCCACGGGATCCATGGCCAGCGCCTTCAAGCGATCCCGTATGTCCGGGAGGGCGGTGATCGCGGCGCATTCCGACTGTAGCCTGTCCAGGATCGAACGCGGCGTCGAGGCCGGGGCGAAGACGCCGCTCCAGAGGGTGGCCTCCACCTCGGGGAAGCCAAGCTCGGCCATGGTGGGCACGTCCGGATAGGCAGGGACGCGTTCCTTCGAGGTCACGGCGAGCGCCCTTACGCGGCCGGCACTCATCGCGATCGAGGCGGGGCCGCTGTCCACCAGCGCGATCGTCACCTCGGCATTCGCGGCGGCGTTCACGGAATCCGCGCTGCCCCGGTAGGCGACGTACTGAAACCGCGTTCCGGCACGCTGATTGAACAGCTCCGTCGGCAACTGGAAGCCCGCGCCGGAGGCGCCATAATTGGCCCGCGCCGGGTTCTCCTTGGCCCAGGCAATCAGGTCTGTGATGGAGCGATGCGGCGATGCCGCCGCGACGACCAGCACGAGTGGGAAGGAGGCCAGCAGAGAGATGGGCGCGAGGTCGCGGAGGGAGTCGTAGGGAAGCTGCGCGTAGGTGGCGGGGTTGAACACGATCGGCCCGCTCGCGCCCAGCAGCAGCGTCGTGCCATCAGGCCGCGATCGCGCCACGGCCTCGGTGCCGAGAATCGCCTGCGCGCCCGGCCGGTTCTCGACCACGAAGGGCTGGCCCAGGCGCTCGGACAGTTTCTGGCCATAAAGGCGGGCGAGGATGTCGTTCGCGCCGCCGGGCGCATAGGGAACGATGATCCGCACAGGGCGGTCCGGATAGTTCCGCACTTCTTCCTGCGCCACCGCCGGCCTGGCGGCCAGGGGTGCCGCCGCCAGGGCGGCCGCGACCCCGGCGAGGGCCCGTCTCTCGATCATGCGCGCTTCTCTCCCTGCTCGGTCGCGCGCCGCGACGCGGCCAGCTCCAGTCCCTTCACCAGCCGGTAGACGGTGCGGCAGGCTGGCACGGGCACGCCCAGCCGCTCGCCCTCCCGGACGACGTGGCCCGTCAGTTCCTCGATTTCCGTCGGAGCGCCGCGCGAAATGTCGAGCGCCATGGAGCCGGCATGGCGGGAGATCGGCACCGCTCGCGAGCGCACCTTGTGCACGAACTCCATCGGCTCGAACGCGAAGTGGCCGCCGAGCGCGTGGACGACCGCGGCGCACTCGGCCGCCATCTCGTCGATCAGGTCCCGCACGGCCGCCACCTCGTAGCGGGCGGCGTTCACCCCGAGCAGCAGGGCGCCCACCGGGTTCATCACGGCATTGAACACGAACTTTGCCCAGACCGCGCCCATGGGGTCCGCCAGCACCTCGGTCGGCAAGCCCGCGGCGCGGAAGGTCTCGCCGAGGGGCGCCAAGGCTTCCAGCGTGCCTCGGACGGGACCGAACCAGGTGGGCTGTCCGTGAATGAGGCGTTCAACATGGCCGGGCCCGACGTAACGGCCGGCGTTCATGGTGACGCCGCGCGCGACGGTGGCGCCGGGGACGCGCTCCAGCGCCTCGGCATTGCCCATGCCGTTCTGCAGCGTCAGCAGCACGGCCCCGTCGAGCGCGGAGCCCAGGGCCGCCGCCGCGGCGGCCGTGGCGCTGGACTTGACGAGGAAGATGGCCGCGTCGAAGCGGCGCGCCGCCAGGGCCGCGGTGTCGTCCGTTACCTCGAAGCGCGACACGAGGGGCTCTCCCGCGCCGGTGACGGAAAGGCCCTCGCGGCGGATGGCCTCCGCGTGCGCATGGTTGGTGTCGAAGCCCGTCACCGTCGCGACAAGGGCGAGGCTGGCCGCCAGGACGCCGCCGATGGCGCCGCAGCCGATCACGAGGATCCGCATCGCTTCCCCCTTCAGAGCGGCGTGACGCGGACGGTGAGCACCGCCGCCTGGCCTGCTTCCACTGCGGCGAGGCAGCGGCGAATGGCGGGTTCGAGCTCGTCCGCCGTTGTCGCCCGTTCGCCATGTGCGCCGAAGGCCCGTGCCACGTCCTCGAAACGCCGCTGGCTGTCGTTGCGGCGGCCGTCGAGCCGCGACTGGAAGTTGTCGTTCTGGCGCGCCACTCCGTCGGGATAGACGCGGAGCGTGGAGGCCTTCACCGCCTGCCAGCCGCGGTTATCGAGCACCACCGTGAAGATGGGCAGTCCGTATTGCTGGGCCGTCGCATAGACGCTGTCCGGCGTGGAGAAGTGGAAAGTGCCGTCGCCCACCACCTGCACCACGCGTCGGTCGGGGCAGGCCAGCCGGGCGCCCAACGCCATGCCGCCGGAGAAGCCGAGCCCGCCGCCGGCCAGGCCGATATAGGAGCCGGGCACGGTGCGCGGGACCTGGTCCTGCATGATGGGGCCGTTCCGGATTGCCTCATTCAGCACGATGTCCTCGGGCGCGATCAGCCGGCCAAGGGTGGCGAGCACCCAGGCCGGGTTCAGGGCGTCGGGCTCGCCTGGCTTGGCCGCGGCCGTGGCTGCCGCGGCCAGCCGGGCCTCACGCACCGGGGCCCAGGAGGCGATGCGGTTCGCGATGCGGGCGCGGAAGGGCTCGTCGGCGCGTGCGCGCACCTCGTCCAGCACCTGGGTGAGGATCGTGCAGGCGTCGCCGGCCACGCGCAGCCCGGCCGGGAAGCTCCACATCGGCAGGTCGCGCTTCAGCGGGTCCACGTCCACGTGGATCCAGTCCGCAGCCGGGTTCTCCTTCACCGTCAGGGGAATCCAGGGCACGTCCACGTCCAGCAGCAGGCCCAGATCGGTTTCGGCCGCAAGGCCGCGCGGGTCGAAGCCGGCGAAGCAGGGGCTGTCATGCGGGATGTTCAGGTGGATCGGGGAGTGCTCCACCACACGGATGCCGGCTTCCCGCGCCAGGGCATCCAGCACCGGCACGGCCGCGGGGTTGCGGCCGAGATAGGCGGTGATGGCGACGGGGTTCTCCGCCGCCATGATGGCTTCCGCTATGCGGGTGGCGGTGGCGGGGTCGGTGCCCCGGGCGGGAAGGCCGGCGAAGCGGGTGGCGCGGAACGCGTGGACCTTGCTCTCCTCGATCTCCTCCGCCAGCACCTCGCGCGGAAGCGTCATGAAAACAGGCGCGCGGGGTTCGGCCTGCATCATGGCGTGGCCCCGCGCGAAGGCCTCCTTCGCCACCACGCCTGAAGGAAGAGAGTATTCCCAGTGAACATAAGGCCGCACGAGGCTGCCGATGTCGTAGGGGTCCTGAATGAAGTGCACGTATCCGTCCCGCCCGCCCGGCAGTTCGCCGCGAGAGGAGAAGGGGGCTCGCCCGGCCATGAGAAAGACGGGCAGCCGTGCCCGGAAGAGATTGTGCATGGCCATGGCCGCGTTGGCGGTTCCGGCATCGACGTGCACCAGCACGGCCTGGCCGCGTCCGGTCATGGCGGCATAGCCGCCGGCCATGTGCACTGCTACGTTCTCGTGAGGGCACAGGATGGTGTTCGGATGCGCCCGGTCGGCAGCGTCCCAGCGGGCCAGTTCCTCGATGATGGTGACGTGGTCGGTGCCGAGGTTGCAGAAGAGATGCTCAATGCCAGCCTCACACATGCCTTCCAGCAGGTGATGCGCCGCGGTGTGCCGGGCCACCGGCGTCAGGCCCCTGGACCCATCGTGGTGACGACAACCAACGCCGCCGCTTCGTGCGGATTGACCTGCTGACGCATGGACGTTCCCCGTTGTTCTTGACGGAGCCCGAGAGACCCGCCAGCGCTTGGACGGCGCAAGCGTCGCAAGACGGTAAGACGTCTGTCAACCGGCATACGGCGGCGGTTGGCGATCCGTGCTTTCGCGGGCCGGGCAGCGGCTTCCTCGCTTTCGCCGGAATGCCGGGCCCTGTGCTTGACAGTCTCTTCGCGGTTCCCCCTGCCGTTATCCTCCCCCGCCCTTCTGGCCCTGCCAGGAAGCCATACAGGGTCGGCGAGGCGCGTGGCAGTGTCGGCATCGAGGTTCCCGGGGGTCAGCAAGCCGATCCAGCCTGCGTCCTCGAAGCCCACCGCGCCTTGCCCGGTCATGGTGCGGGCTAAAGGCAGTGCGGTACCGGCGACGCCTTGGGCCTGCGGTTCCGCTCCTCCGCGGCCGCGGAGGACCTGCATCACCATTGGGACGTTGGAGGGCCCCGTTCCTCAGCACCAGGCCGGGGCGCACCCTAGCGATGTAGCGGCCTGCCAACCCGCCGCGCATCCGGTTTGTGCATCCCGTGCCCTAGCGCGGTGGAGGCCGCCTCTCCCGCGGCGCGCAGGCGAAAAGCCGTCGGTCCGTCCGGCGTGATATCGATGTGCCCTGCGGCGCCGAGGGTGGTCATGGCCGCTGCCAGCTCGCCCGCATGATCGAACACGGGCACGGACAGGGCGGCGAAGCCTGCGTTCAGCAGCCCGTCCGTGATCGCGATCCCGCGGCGCCGCACGGCATCGACCTCGCGCCGGAGACCCTGCACGGGCGGACCGGCCTCGGGAAGGAAGGCCAGGAAGATACGCCCCGATGCGGATCGGTCCAGCGGCAGCGCGAAACCGAGGCGAATGGCAAGCGAAACGCCGCGCCTCCCGTCCAGGCGCGACACGATGACGGGCGACTGCCCGGACCACACGGAGAGGTGCACCGCCTCGCCCGTCTCGTCGCGGAAGCTGCGCATGGCCTCCAGCGCCGCCTCGCGCACGTCGAGCCGGCCCAGGGCCGCGAGGCCGAGGGAGAGGGCGCGCGGGCCGAGGTCGTAGCGTCCGCCCTCCTCCACCTGGGTCACCAGGCCGACGGCGCGCAGGCTAGCGAGATAGGCATGAGCGCGGCTCGGCGGCATGCCTGCGGCGGCGGCCAGTTCCTTCAGCGTCACCGGGCCGTCCGCCGCTTCGAGCGCCTCGATCAGCCGGAAGCCGATCACCACGGACTGGATGGAACGCTGCTCCGGGCCCGTTCCCACATCGGTCGCAACCCGCCTGGAATCTTGTGCTGACATGAACGTATCAAGGGACTGGCAGGGGCACCCGTCAATTCCCGAGGCCTCTTTACGGAAGGTGGCGGGCTGTTCGCCGGATGGGTCCGGTCACGGTCTCCGTGGCATCCCCGCTAAGGCGCCCCCTTCCGCGGCGATCCTCTCCGGCGGCGGCGCGGGACGCCTCCCGGCGTTGCCGGAGCATCTGCATAGGGGAAAACCAACGGCTTTTCGGTGAATCGTTCGTCGCCGTTATGCGGCATGACCAGCGCCCTGGTTCCCCTCGATGCCGTCGGACCGCACGTGGCGGCGGCCAGCGAGCCTGGGGCACGGCCTGCCCCTCACCGCCACCGAGGCATCCATCACACCGGACCGTTCGGAGGCGGATCGGGAGGCTGAACAGGCGGGGCAAAACGATCCGGCCGGTCCGTCGTGATCAGCGTCACAGGAGCTTCAAGCCAGCGCTCGATCTCTCCTGGCTCGTTGATGACCCAAGCGCCAAGCCGGGCGCTTCCAACCCGTTGCAGCAGCCTTTCCATCTCCTGCGCCAGAAGGAGGTGGTGAACGGCAACATAGTCCGTTCCGAGCTCATCCAAGCTATCCAGCACCACGTCCAGACATCCCAGCTTCTCCGCAGACGAACCGCTGATTGAAGCGAGCAGGCGGCTATCCGGAGCAGCGGCGCGAAGACGCCGCAGGACGTCGGGCCAGAAGGAAGTGAGGACCGTGCGCCCGCCCAGGCCACGCCGGCGGATATGATCCACCACATGGTCTTCGAGGCCCGGATATGGAACTCCTTCTGGATCCACCTTCAGCTCGATGTGCAGCTCCACTCCGGATGGTGCGAGCACGTCCAGCACTTCGTCCAGCGACGGAATTCCCTCTTCGCTGCCGGTGAGGCGGATGCCGCGCAGTTCGGCCATGCTGTGGGCGGCCACCGGGCCCTTGCCATCGGTCGTGCGGTCGAGGGTTGGATCGTGAATGACGGCAAGATTTCCGTCACGGGTGGGGTGCACATCGAACTCCACCCCGGCCACGCCAAGGCCGAGCACCTTCCGGAACCCCGTCAGGCCGTTCTCCGGCCAGAGGTCACGGGCGCCGCGATGGCCGATGATGCGCTTGGTCATTCGGGTCATTTGCCGGACTCGATCAGTCCCTTCACGAACCAGCGTTGCGGCAGCAGCACGACGGCGACCGGCGGCAGCATGACGAGCAGGGCAGCATTCATTGTCAGGTTCCAGGCGGGGATGGAATCCCGTGTGGCACCAGTTGCCTGATGCTGACCACCACGGTCGTCATCGTTGGCTCAGTGGTGAAGAGCAGGGGTCATAGATACTGGTTTCATCCGAACAAAAAGAAGATGATGCACAGGGCCGCCAGGTTCGGACGCGACATGGGCAGCAGGATCGTCCCGAAGAAACGCAGGGGCGAGGCACCGTCCATGCGCGCAGCGTCGCAGAGTTCATCCGGGATCGTCAGGAAGAACTGGCGGAACAGAAAGGTGGCGGTGGCCGAGGCCATCAATGGAAAGATGAGGCCTACGTAGGAGTTCAGCAGGCTCCAGTTTGCCGACACTTCCGGGCGCCAGCCTGTTATGGCCTGCACGAGCCCGTCTTGGCCGCTCGGCTCCACGAGCAGGCGTAAGGGCATGAGCATGTCGGGATGGCCTCAAAGGTGGTCACGATCCGCACCTCCACCGGCAGCATGCGGGACAGGAAGATGAGCCAGAACACGGCGCCGCGAAACCGGAAGCGGAAATAGGTGATCGCGAAGGCTGAGAGCAGCGAGATGGTGAGCTTCCCGACCGCAATGCCGAGCGCGACGGTCGCCGAGTTCAACAGCAACCGGCCCAGCCCGATGCAGGTCCAGACGGCCTGGGCGTTCTCGATGAAGGCACTGCCGGGCAGAAGGGGTAAGGGCGCCTGCTGCACCTCCGCCGTGGTGAGTGAACCCGCCACCAGCGCATAATAAAGCAGCATGCAGGTCAGCAGGGCCGCGATCACGAGGATCGCGTGACGGAAAGGCGGAGCGATTCGCGGTACCCGGCGCTGCGCAGAAGGTCGGTGATGTTCTCCAATCCGACACAATGCACCTCCTGTTCGAAGGGGTCCTGCAGCAGAAAGGCCTGGGCAAGGCCGCGATGGCGGCTGAGGTGCCACCGTCTTCGGATCAAGAATCCGGACGCATCCGGCTATCACACGGCTTCTGGTGCGGGTTGGCACCTAGGCGCGCTAACCCACCCCCTGCACAATCCGGAGGAGGCCCGGCATCGTCAAAGACCGGGGAGGCGAGAGGGTGGAAGCAGGAATTGAGATTGCCTTTATGGGTCAGCGCCCTGGTCGCCACCTCGATCGTCCAGACCGTCAGTTCCTTCTCCTCCCTTGCCGTTCCCTTGTTGGGCCCGCCGCTGATGGCGCGTGCCGGACTGGCACCGGAAAGCATTGGCTTGGTTTCTGCGCTGACCTCCGCAGGAATCTGCTGGTGCCTCGCCTGCGGTGGGCCGATGTTGAGCCACCATGGACCGGTGCGCACCTTGCAGATCGGTTTGGCCTGCATGGCTTTCGGTCTTTTCACCCTCTCGCAACCGCTGGGCCTTTTCGGCCTCCTCGGCGCCTTGGCCATCGGCTTCGGAACGGGCCACAACACCCCGGCGGGTAGCCAGATTCTGGTTCGTACCGCCCCGCTGCGGCACCGAACCTTGATCTTCTCGATCAAGCAGGCAGGCGTTCCCCTGGGTGGCGCACTGGCAGGGCTCCTGGTGGCACCGCTGGTGCTGGCGCTGGGACTTTCCAACGCGCTCTGGGCCATTATCGGCGTCGCCCTGCTGACGATGCTGGCGGTGCAGCCCTTCCGCCGTCGGCTGGACGGCGACAGAGCGCCGAGCGGGCAGAGCTGGGGGCGCGCGCTGCTTTCCCTCGCTGCCCTGGCGCGCTCCGTCGCCGTTCTTCGGGCGCATCCGTCCTTGCCGCTTCTGACCGCGTTCGGTGCTTCCTTCTCGATCCTTCAGTCCTGTCTCATGACGTTCACGGCTACCTACGCCATCACCCACCATGGCGCCTCGCTGGCCGAGGCCGGGCGGATCGTTGCGGTGATGCAGCTGGCCAGCATGGTTGGCCGCATTGTCCTGGGGTGGTTGGCGGACCGGGTGGGCCACGCACTTCGGCATCTCGCCCTGCAGGCGGTCGCCTCCGCCGCGGCGGTTGGACTGCTGATCGCGGTGGGTGGCCAGGGCGCGTGGGCCCTCTATGGATGCGCGGCGCTGGTGGGGGTCACCGCCATCGGCTGGAACGGCGTGCACATGGCAGAACTGGCCCGCGTGGCACCGCTGCCTATGGTCAGCGACGTGACATCCGCTGCTGGCCTCTTCGGCTTTCTCGGGTCAATCTGCGGGCCACTGGCTTTCACGCTGCTCGTAGGCCTGACGGGAAGCTATGATCTCGCCTTTGCCGTCATGGCAGTCCAGCTTGCTGCGTTCGCGCTGGTCAGCGTGGTCGTGCTGAGGCGTGATGACCAGAAGCGGAACCCTTCCTGACAGCGCCTGATATGAGGCCGTGCGTCGCTGGCGTTACACTCCCAGTCGCATTTGCTGTGGTGCTGCTGCACTGCCTCCGCGGCGAACCAATTCGGCACGGGCGGTGAACATCATGTCCGGGTTGTGCCCGAACTCCCCGTCCAGCACGCGCCGGAGCTGAGCCTCATCCAGCTCAACCCAGCGCCGCCCGCGGAGGGCTCCGCTTGGCACACGGACGAGCAGAGCCGGCTCCTCGGACCAAGCGAACAACTGGTCCATGCTCGCCAGGACCAGCATGTCGCGTAGATGGTGCGCTGTTACATAGGCGTCCGGTCCAGCCCGATGCGCGGGCAACCCTGTCGCACGGTCCAGCCCCGATGGCCGACGCCAGTAGCGCAAGCCTTGGTTGGAGTGCGATGGCGCGTCGGGCCAAAGCCGCAGCGCGCACTTGTAGGTGCAGATCCAGCGCGCCCTCCCGGTCAGCTGCGGTGTGCACCACCGTTTTTCGAAAGCCGCGCGATGCGCCGCCAGCGCCATCACGCCCTCGGCCTGCAGGATCTCCGGTGCCGTTTCGGCCCAGCCCGGCGCTTCCACCACGTCCTCGTCGATGATGTGGTGGATGGCAGAGGTGACGGCGGAGATAGGACATCCCGGCTGGATCAGGCGTGCCCCGGGGCCAGCCGGCAAGTACCAAACCCCGTCGGCGTCCTGGACCACGTCCTGCCACCCGACCTCCACCACGCCGCCGTTGGTGAAGCTGTCCCCCGTCGTTTCGAGGTCGATGACGCGCAGACGCACTTCACCTCTTCCATGGCCTTCCTTCATTTTCCCTATATGGGCTGATGGCGGCATAGTGGAGGCGGGGAGCCCAAAGGGCATGAAGGTTCTTGCCCATCGTGCCAAGGAGAGAACCCCGGCTGAGGCTTGGATGTCCCTCGCTCGCTCCCGGTGCGGCGCTGCCAGCCATTCGGTCAGACGCTCAGTTGCTGTAACGCACCTCAAGAAGGTCTATCTCGTGCATCAGCTGCCGCGCCGTCTCGCCATTGATCCCCTTGGCGCGGCGCAGCGCGAGGATGGCGCTCCGCTCCGCCTTCAGCGCGGCCACCAGCATTGTTCGTTCTGCCGCCTCGCTCTGGCGGGCCAGCGCGCCCGTCTCCGCATCATGCTCCCCGCTCCGGTGATCGATCCGGGAGCGGTAAAACTCCATGATGCGAGCGGCTGCCGCGACGATGATGTCCGCATCAGGCCGCCCTTCCGACATCTCGTGCTGGACGCGTTCCACGGCCACTATCGCCGCCTTGGCCGAAGCGACGCGTGCGCGGTCCTCCTCCTCCGCATGGCTGACGTCCGCGGGCATCTCCAATCCCTTGAGGAGGAGCGGCAGGCCCGCGCTGGCCGCGACCAGCGACAGGATGATCACACCCATCGCGAGCAGAATGGCCAGGTCCCGTGCTGGAAACGGCGTGCCGTCCGCCAGTGCCAGGGGCAAGGTGAGAATGCCGGCCAAGGTGATGGCGCCTCGCACTCCCGCCAGGGAAGTGGCAACAACCAGCCGCCAATGCGGCCGCGTCATGTTCTCCCCGCGCAGGCTGGCTCGGAACAGGGTGAAGGTCAGCGACACCCAGACCCAGAGCAGCCGCAGCATCGCGAGCGCCAGGGTAATCAGGGCAATGTAGACGAGTAGCCACCAGGGCTCATGATGCCCTGTTACTCTGACCGTATCTGCCGCACCGTCCAAGATGCCCGGAAGCTGCTCCCCCAGGAGCACGAAGATGATGCCGTTGGCGGAAAACTGGATCGTATCCCAAACTGTGTTCTGCTGTACCCGCGTGGAGGCCAGGGTCGGTCTGCGCGCATCGGCGACGCTCATGGTGACGCCGGCCGATACGGCGGCGAGAATTCCCGAGCAATGGAGGTGCTCTGCCAGCAAGTAGGAGCCGAAGGGGATCAACAGGCCGATGATGATCTGCGTTCCTGCCTCTTCCCCGATGCGAAGGGCAAGCCAAACCTTGGCGCGGGTCACTGCCAGCGTTACGGCTAGACCCACCCCGATGCCGCCCAGCGCGACCCAGAAGAAGCTCAGCGTCGCGTCATAGAGGGAGAAGGTTCCCGTCATTGCTGCCGCCACGGCGAAGCGGAGGCACACAAGGCCGGATGCATCGTTGAGCAGGGACTCCCCTTCCAAGATATGCATCAGGCGCTTGGGGATGGGCACGCGTGCGGCGATGGAGGTCACGGCGATCGGGTCGGTGGGCGAGAGAACGGCCGCCAGCGCGAAGGCGACCGGCAGAGGCATCGCCGGCACCAGCCAGTTGATGAAAAAGCCCACGCCGACAACGGTGAAGATGACCAGCCCCAGAGCCAACTCCAGGATGGTGCCAGCATCCCGTAGCATCTCCTCTTTCGGAATCCGCCAGCCATCCAGGAAGAGAAGCGGAGGTAGAAAGAGGAGAAAGAAGACTTCCGGGTTCAACTCCACCCGCAGGTTCGCCGCCAGCCCGACGAGCCCACCGAGTGCAATTTGGATGAGTGGTCTGGGGATCGCCCATGGGAGAGCTCTCGCGATCCAGCTGCTCATGACGACCACGAGTAGAAGAACCAAAACGATCGTGACTGCTTCCAAAGGCGATCCACCCTGCTTTCAGATCCGGATGCGGACGCTAGTGGCTCCGTGTCGGGCTGGCCATGCTCTTTGCGGCGCGCGGGGAAGCCGACGGCGCCAGGCGGTGTTCGCCACCGCACAGGGGCCTCGCTGGGCGGCGATTAAGGCAAATGGTCACAGATCCGGCGATAAGCCGCCATGGTCGGAGCCGATACCTCTCTCACTGGACCCGCCGGTATGGGCCAGCATGGAGAGAACGGTGGAAGACTTCGGTTCGAGCATCGAGACTTACGGCCGATCGGGCGATCGCAAGCTGCTTGGCCTCGTCGGCATGGTGTCGTCCCTGGCTGTGGCAGTCGGTCTCTACGCAGCGGTTGGTTTCGCTCAGCCCGTTCGTCACATCCAGTCCCAGGGCAGTATGGCGGCACTGCTTGGGAGTGCGGACGGCCCCGGCGGCGCTGCTTCGCTGGCGCCTGCCCTGCAGGCTTCAGGGTTCCGCCGCGAAGGCTGATAACCGGTCACCTCGGTTCAGGCACCGGTGCGGCTGGATAGGCGCATGTGGATGCTGGACGGGGCGTGCAGGCGCCTAACCGGGCTTGATCGAGAAGAGTTGGCGCGCCTCGCAGTTAGATCGGGACGTGCGCCTGGCCATCAGGGAAGAGCGGGCCGGCCCACAGTGCCCATATCCACCTTGCTCCCTCTCCGCTGATGGCGCGTGCGGCCGCCTGCGTGGACACGCCAGGCTCCTTGGTGGCCTCCGACAGGGTCGCCGTGCGCATCCGGAACTCGAACACCAGTAGACCATCGGCCGCGAGGGCCTGGCGGAAATCGAGCCGATCCAACTCTGTCCGGGTAAGATGGGATCGGCACAACTGCTCCAATCCCTGGTGCTGAACAGCGCCTCGTCGGCGTCGAGGCGCCGGACCCTTCGGCGCGCGGCCTTCTGAGCGGGGTTGTTCCTGGCCTGGCGGATCATGGCGCGAATGGCGTCCGGCTCACCAAACGCTCATCACCGGAGCGGCAGAGACGGAGCTGGATGGCGGATGCATCGGGCGATCGCCGCGGCTGACGTCCTTGCGCCAACGGTGGTCGGTGCCATCCTGGGCGGTAGGGCTCTGACGATCGGCTTTCCCTCCGCGCGGCAAAGGCGCCTTTGCGACGGAAAGGCCTGCGCCTTTGTCGGTCATCACGGATCAGCCATGGCAGCACCCCGGGCCACCATCGAATCAGCCGTTCAGATCGAGCGTTACTCCCCCGAGTTGGGACGGCTTGAACTCAGGTGAGGCATCCCAGGCCTTCCACAGCTTGGACTGCTCCATCGGCGCGCTGGCGCTGGTCTGGGCATCTGCCAGGTAGCGCACCAGAAGGCTGAGTTGCATCGCGGATAGAGGTTACGGCCAGATCAGAACGGAGGCGGATTTTTCCTAACTTATGGTTGTATCACCGCTCCGTGAGAGTTAACGGTGGAGTGGCCGGGATTGCTGCGCCGGCCGCCGATGGAGAGGGGATGCTCCAGCGGCGGGTTGATCCGTAATGGACTGATCTCGGCGGAGTGGGGGTTGCTCCGTTGAACTGCTTGACGGGCGTGTGATTGATGAGCCGGGGAGGGGGTTTCTCCGGTACTTGCTTGCATCGCAACTTCTTGCCGTTCGGCATCGAGAAAGCCACTGTCCGTCTGCTTGGTGGGCAGTGGCTTTATCGGCAGCCCTGATTGCTGCGGCGTTTCCAGCGGCGAACTGCACCGGACTTGAGCATCCCTTTTGCTCCATTCACGGGGCATTGGAATGCTCCGCAACGAGGGCGCGAAGAAGTTCGCCGCCTTGCTTATTAAGTCCCGCGGGACATTTCGACTCGGACCCATGCGACTGTGGCCTGGTCCTGAAATGGCCCGGGATCCGGCTGCCGATTGGCTGGGTGAAAGCGTGGGTGGACCGGCTGTAGGCAGAAGCCACCACAGGTGACAATCGGGCAGTTCGACGGCAGTTGATCCACCCGGCACATCGATCCTGCCTTGCGGGCTTTGCAGCACCATTCCGTCTCGCTAGTGCTGCGGGTCGGTTCCCCCCTCATCGCGGGTGAGAAGGACCGCGAAGGGTGGAGTATCGCCGTGTCCGTATTGCTTCGGCTGGGCGTCATGCCCACCGGCGCCACCGGCGGTGTCGCCATGATGCTGCTTGGCGTCCTGCTGTTCGCCGTCAACGACACACTCGGCAAGTGGCTGGTGGGCGCTTACACGGTTGGGCAGTTGTTGTTGGTGCGCAGCATTGCCGGACTCTGCGCCATGGCGCCCTTCATCCTCAGGGCCGGTCCCTATGCCTTTCTCCAGGCGCCTCGACCGGGATTGCAACTGCTGCGCGTGGTGTTCTCCACGATGGAGGGGGCGCTCTTCTTCTGGGCTCTCGCTGAACTGCCCCTGGCAGAGGTGATGACCTACTATATGGCGGGCCCGATCTACGTGACCGCCCTGTCCCCCTTCCTGCTCGGCGAGCGGGTAGGCTGGCGCCGCTGGACGGCCGTGGCGGTGGGCTTCGGCGGCGTGGTGATCGCCCTGCATCCCTCACCGGCATCGCTGTCCCTTGGCGCAGTCTGCGCCCTGGCCGGCAGCTTCAGCTACGCCCTTTTCATGATCGCCACCCGGAAGCTGGCGGGAACGCCCGGGGCGGTGTTGATGACGGCGCAGCTTCTGGCTGCGCTTCTCTTCGGCTGCGCGCTGGTGATGACCGGAGGCTGGACGCCGCCAGAACCCCTGGACCTCGTACTGATGCTCTTTCTTGGCATCGGCTCGCTCGGCGGCAATCTCTGCGTCAACCAGTCGCTGCGATTGGCGCCGGCCTCCGTTGTCGTGCCCTACCAGTACACGCTGATCCTCTGGGGCATGCTGTTCGGCTATATCTTCTTTGGTGAGGTGATCGGGCCACTGACCATGGCCGGAGCCGTCATCATCATCGGTGCCGGCCTCTTCATCTTCCTGCGCGAGCAGCGCCTGCGCCGGGAGGCGCGCTGATCGGGCCGTGCGCTTGACGTGACGAGCCTCCTCCAAGCGCGAACCGTCAACATACGGCATGTCGAAAGACGGTTCCGCCCGTGCCGGGCCGCCGCGCCTCCTGCTGAGGTCACGCGGCCGAGCGCGTCCGATCGCTTCTCTGCAGCGTGCCGCCACCGGTGCCCAGGGCCATGAGGTGCGGCGTAGGCAGGCGGGCAGCCCCGGTGCAGTCTGTTTAGGCGCGCGGTGCTCCGGAACCATCTCCCTTGCGGGCAAACCACCGGTCGCAGAGGGCCATCAGCACCGTCAGCGTCATGAAACCCACGGCGGCGCCAAAGATCCAGCGCGGTGCCCCGTGATCAAGGATCCAGCCGAACAGAAGCGGCCCAATGGCCCCGCCGACATTGAAGCCGGTGGAAACGATGCCGAAGGCCCGTCCTGCCCCTCCGGGTGGCGCTGCGGCCTGCACCATCATGTCCCGCGACGGAGCGATGGCGCCGGACAAGAACCCCGCAGCACCGAGGGCGAACATCAGCGCCACAGCTCCGAGGTCTGCGACAGCGACGAACAGGGTGAGCAGCGCCGTAAGCGCAAAGGCAGCGGCAGCAACATCACCGTGCCGCCGGGTCCGATCCGCCAGAAAACCGCCCATCAGCACGCCGAAGGCGCTTAGCATCAGGAACGCTGTCAGGGCGGCATTTGCCTGGGTGAGGCTCACCCCGTAGCCGTTGACCAGGGCGGCAACCGAGAAGTTCTGGATGGCACCGTTGGACAAGCTCAGCAGGGCGAAGAACACGGTCAGCGAGCCAATGGCGAGGGTGAACACCGAGCCGCCCGTTGTGTTTGGCCCGCCTGCAAAGCGACCCTGGGCACTGGTCCGGCTTTGATCCTCCGCCGCGGGGACGCGCATCGGCAGGATGACGCCAACCAGCAGAATCCCTGCAAGTCCCACCACACCCAACGCCAGGCCGGGCCCGGCAAGAAGGGCAAGGCCAATCAGAACCGCAGGAGCAATGGCGGTGCCGAGATAACCAGCAAAGGTATGCAGGGAGAAGGCTCGGCCGAGCTGCGCCTTGGGAATGCCGGCGGAGAGCAGGGCATAATCCGCCGGGTGGAAGGCGCCGTTGGCGAGCCCCGCCATCGCTGCGCCGACAAGCAGCCAAGCATAGGTCCCGACCAGGCCGATGGACAGCAGAGCCAGTCCTCCAAGGCCCAGGCCTGCCGCGAGCACGCGCTGAGCACCGATGCGGTCCACCAGGAAACCGATCGGCGCCTGCGCCACAGCCGAGACAACGTTGAAAACCGTCAGGGCGAGGCCGAGCTCAACAAAGCCCACCTGCAGACTGTCCCGTAAGAAGGGAAAAAGGGGCGGAAGGGCAAGGATATAGACGTGGCTGACAAGATGGGCCAACGATACCAGCAGAAGCAGCCGTTTCCCCCCGGCGGGCCGCTCGCTCCCTTGGTGCAGATGCACGTCTCTGCCTGCCGCCCCTGAATGGACTCGGCGCGACAACAATGGCGTTTCCCCTCGATTTTTTGAGCCTTGGTTCGGCTGGGTTCTGGTGCAGGTATATGGGTCCCACAGGTCGTATGCCGATGCAAACATCCAAGTCCGAGGCGGCAACCGTGGGCGGAAATTCATCTCGATGATTCCAGCCAAGAAATCACTTCGGACAGGTGTTGAGCGTTGAGGTCGCGAAGGCCACCCTGCGCCGCGGCCGCAGTGATGGGCCGGGCCGAACAGACCGGTCT
Organism: Muricoccus vinaceus; assembly: GCF_042433125.1. Lineage (NCBI taxonomy): Bacteria > Pseudomonadati > Pseudomonadota > Alphaproteobacteria > Acetobacterales > Roseomonadaceae > Muricoccus > Muricoccus vinaceus. The sequence goes on from NZ_JBHLVZ010000019.1 coordinate 129,446, forward strand.
GGGCGCGCGCCGGCTCGTGCTTGAACGGGCGGCGCTGAAGGATGCGAATGGGGGCGAACTTTGCTCCTGCGGAGGAAGCCGCTGGTGACTGATGAGGCCGTGGAGTTCAGCGCGACGCAGCGGGACCCCGGCGATGGCGCGCCAGGGGCAACAGCCGCCTTCCCCTACGACCGTCTCACCGTGGAGCGCTTTCGCGAGGCATTCCCGCAGGCACGGTGGCGGGATGACCTGGGGGCCTGGTTCGTGCCGGGCACGCGGGCGGAACGACGCCTCGCCGCATGGAGGAGCCGCGAATGGCCGGGCGTCCTGGCCTATGCGGACCAGCGCGGCCGAGACGCCTTCGCCTTCGAGCCGATCACGAGCCCATACCTGGAGGCCGCCGACGGCTTCGTGGTCAGGACCCCGTATTCCCGGACCGTCATCGCCGAACTGCGGGAGGTGCCCTGGGCCCGGTGGGACCCGGCCTTGAAAGCGTGGCGGGTGCCGTTCCGGTCGCTTGAGGAGCTGCGCAGGCGCTGGCCCGCCATCGAGGGCGCGGCCCGCCTGGCCGAGCCCGAGGAGCGGCGGAAGCGCGAAGAGAGCCGCAAGGCCTCCCCTGAGCACGGGAACAGGCGTGCCGAGGCCGCCGAGCGTCGCCGGAACCGCTATCCCGTGCCGGACGATGCGCTGCCGCCACTCCACCGCGTGCTGATGACCCATGCGGGATGCGTGGTGTTCGAATCGGTCACTGGCGAGCTTGTTGAGCCCATGATCGCGACTCGCTTCTACCCCGCCGTCGCCGCTGGACCCAGTGCGCTGATCTGGGCGACCTGGCGAAGGCCCAACCATGCCGAGCTGGTTCAGGCCTGGCCCGCACGGCTACCGCCCAGCCCGGCCGAACTGGGGCGCGGTTGGTGGCAGCCGGTCATCGAGGTCTTGCGGGAGGAACGCCGCAGGGCTGCGTCTCAGGAGCGCGCAAGGGAGACGCGCCGGTCCACGCGTGGTGAGTGATGGTGTCTAGGCGGCCCCTCTGGCGCAATGACCCGCGGAAGCAAACATTGATCATCAGGATGGCCATCGCGCTGGCGACCTGCGCCGGGCATCCGGTGAGGAGCCATCCACGCCAGCTGCGAGCTGCAACCGGGCAGCGGGGGGTTAAGCCGCGATCGAGTGGCAGGGGCGGTGCTTCCGCCCGCTCAACTATGGCTCACCCCTTGTTCTGCTGGGACACCGCGCGTTCGAGGCCGGCATTGCTGCCCGCCTTCTTGCGCGAGGGATCCTCGCCGCGCGGTTATTCCTGCGTCCGGCCCGCACGCCGTCTTTCGACCTCGTGCTGGAAGATGGCGTCCAGGATCTCGCTCGGGACGGACCTGGCCGGCCGGGAGGTGATTGCGCGAATGGCGGCGATGTCCAGCTTGGGCTTGCGGGCGGCAGTCAGCAGGCCATTCGTCTCCTGCTCGGTGTCGGTGAGCTGGGTGTAACAGAAGCCCGCGATGCCCGTGCTGTCCAGCAAGGCGCCGACCAGCGCCTCGTAGAGCACCAGCAACTCCTGCGCATCGTTCGTCGTCGCATATCCATGCCAGAGCTCCCCCTCGGCAGGCTTGATGCTGAGGCCGCCGAACTCGCTGACCACCACCGGCTGCTGCTCAAAGGTCTGGCCATCCACCAGCAGGCGGTTATGCGCCGGCCGGATTGCCTCGAAGGTGCGCCGAAGTGCCTCGGCAGAGCCGTAGCGCTCGGTCAGCCTGGCCGGGTCCATGGCGTAGTCGTGCACACCGAAGATATCGCCCACCGCGTTCTGCCAGCCATCGTTGCCGATCACCGGCCGCGTGGAATCCAATGTCTTCGTCAGGTGGTACAGCGCCTTCACGTAGGCACGCTGGGCTGGATCGTGCTCAAGGTCCGGCACGCCCCAGCTCTCGTTCAATGGCACCCAGGTGATGATGCAGGGGTGGTTGTAGTCGCGCCGGACCGCTTCCGCCCATTCGCGGCACAGCCGTTCGGCAGCGCGCTCGTCAAACTGGTAGGCGTTGGCTGCCTCGCCCCAGACAAGCACGCCCAGGCGATCACACCAGTAAAGGAAGCGCGGGTCCTCGATCTTCTGGTGGATACGCACGCCGTTGAAGCCGAGTTCCTTGACGAGCTCCACCTCCCGCTGGATGGCTTCGTCGCTTGGCGGCGCGAGGTGCGAATGCGGCCAATAGTTCTGGGACAGGACCAGGCGCAGGAACAGGGGCACGCCATTCAGCAGCAGCCGGCCGTCCACGGCCTCGATCCGGCGCAGGCCGAAATAGCTTTCGACCAGGTCGAGCAAGGAGCCGTCTGCTGCGAGCAGCTCCATCGAGGCGTCGATCAGGTGGGGATGGTGAGGCGCCCAGCAAACCGCAGCGGCCCGGTGCATGCGCCGCGGCAGGACGATCTCGCGATCCAGCATGGCCTCGTCCAAGGCATAGACATCCTCCACCAGCAACTGCCCGCGAAGCGAAAGACGCAGGCGGAGGTGAGTCGCCCTGGCCGCGCGCCCGCCGACCCGCAAGCGCATCTGGACGGCGAAGCGATCCGGATCGGCAGTCCACCGGACAGTTTCGACGAAGGCCTCGCCCACCGGCTCCAGCCAGACCGGCTGCCAGATGCCCGTGGTCCGATGATACCAGATCTCTGCTGGCTCGGGCTCCCAGTATTGCTTTCCGCGCGGTTGGGTCAGATCCAGCGGATCGTCGTGAGCGCGCACGACGATGACCTGTTCTGTCTCGGGCGAGAGCCAGGCGGTGATGTCGAGGGTGAAAGGGGTATGTCCTCCCTCGTGACGTCCGGCGAACTGGCCATTGACCCAGACCTGAGCCTCGTAGTCGACCGCGCCGAAGGTCAGGTGCAGTCGAGGCGCTCGCCCGATTGGGGGAATCTCGAACAAGCGGCGGTACCAGACGACGGGGTGGTAGCCTCGCTCCTGGATGCCGCTCGCCAGGGATTCAGGTGGAAAGGGGACGAGGATTTCCCGATCAAAGACGTCAGCCCGCGCTGGCCAACCCTCCAGGATGCCAAGATCCTCGTCGTCGAAGGCGAAGCCCCAGGGGCCTCGTAGATCGGTCCAGCCGGGCCGGCGGAACTGGGCTTGAGGGTGCTGAGCCAGTGCCCGATCAACGGTTGCGTCCAACGTGAGAATCCTTAAGGGAGGGCGTAGGCTTGTGGACGGATCGTGCGCGAAGTTCCTGCGACGGGCTGGCAGACTGGCATCGAAGGCCGCTTGTGAATGGACAGGGCCGGAAATGCACCACTGGTACCAACGCCCCAGCGTTATACGCTCATTCCAGTCGGTCGTGTGATGCCCGCCGGGGATCACGATGCCGAATCAGCGAAACATGCGCGGCGCTCTCGCGCAACTGTTCTGGTTCGTCCGGGGCAGCGTATTCCCATCTCTCCGTGCAGCACCCGGCGAAGTGCGCGTGAGGTGCAAGCCAAGGGCGGATTGGAAGGCCGGCTTCGGCCTATGGAGATGCCCTTTCACTCAGGCGGGAAAGCCTGCCGCATCCTGCACGGCGCCATAGGCAAGTTGTTTGGCGCGAAGGCGAGCTTGGCCGCGTGACTGAGGGTGGGGCAGGATCAGAAAGCCACTTGCACGCAAGTTCCCTGCTGCCAGAGCAGGAAGGCTCCGGTCCGGGCGCGCCGGTGCTCGCCAGACGTCATCAGGCGCCGGGGGGATGGTAAAGGGCCATGGATCGTACCGGGCGCTGAGAGGAACCGTTGAGCCTGCTCGGCCGCCTCGGACCGCTGCACCTGCCGCTCTCGTCGTTGCGAGGGCCGAGGCGAGTTCTCAGCCCGGTTGTTCGGGTAACGGCTGCTCCGATGCCAGACCCCGGATAAGAGTTCGCGCCGGGCCACGCCGTAACCTGGCCGCGAAATCCAAGCCGAACTTACGGCACCAGTTCCGGATGCCTTTATGGGGAACCATGACGCCCCGCTCCGCAGAATCAGCCCGACGCCCCGCAGGCTCAAGTTGAACACGCGATAGGGTGAGAATGCACGGCTGGTAATCTCTGCCGGGAAGCGATGCCCAGGGTGGGTGGCGGGGTTTTGGGGTCATTCGCCCGGCTGATCCGCTGCGGCCACTACGCCTCAACCTGGCGGTGCCGTCAGCAGTGCAACTCATTCTTCATCATTGATTGCGATAGGAGACAGACGGCGGAGGCGAACGTGTCAACCGAGCGATCTCGAGGTTTTCCTGCGGCATTGGTCATCGGCCTTTGTGCGGCCCTGGTCCCGCCGGGAGAAGCGGATGCCGGAAACACATCCACCACAATGGCTGTGAGCGCCACGGTGCTGTCCTATTGCTCGGTGTCAACGCTGCCGCTGGCTTTCGGCAATTACAGCGGTTCGGCGGTGTCCGCTTCGACCACTGTGACGGTCACCTGCACGCTCGGGACCGCCTTCAACCTCGGCATCGATGCCGGACTCGGCAGCGGCGCGACCGTTGCCGCCCGCAAGATGACCTACGGCGCGAACACCTTGACCTACGGCCTCTACAGCAATGCCGGCGCTACAACGGTCCTCGGTTCGACGATCGGCACCAATACCGTCGCCGATACCGGCACCGGTACCGCGCAGACCGTGACGGTTTACGGCCAGATTCCGGCCGGTCAGGCCGTCGCCCCCGGCACCTACAGCGACACGGTAACGGTGACGATCACCTACTGACGAACCCGAGAACAAGGGAGATCGAGCATGCAAAAACTTGTGTGCGCGGCACTAGGCTTCGCCATTGCGGTCATCTTATCGACCTCCGCCCATACCCAGAACCTTCAACTCGAGCCGGTATCGGTGGCGTTCCAGCCTGGCCAACTCGCGACGACGTTGACCGTGAAGAACCGTTCCGCCGTCGCGTCTTCGGTGCAGATACGCCCCTTCCGCTGGAGCCAGAGCGGTGGCGAGGACGTGCTGCTGCCGACCGACCTGCTCGCTGTCAGCCCGCCGATCGTGCGGATTGAACCCGGCCAGACCCAGACCTTCCGGCTGGTGCTGCGTCATCCTACCGTGGGCGACGAGGCCTGCTTCCGCGTGCTGCTCGACGAGCTGCCGTCGGCTTCCTCTCCCGGGTCCGTCCGCATTGCACTGCGCCTGTCGGTCCCGGTCTTCGCTCCGGCGTTGCCGCAACGACCCGGCACCTTGTCCTGGCGCGTTGGCCACGATGAGCGCGGCCCGTTCCTCGCGGCGCAGAACCAGGGGGGGAACCATGTCCGGGTCCTCAACCTGCGGCTCACGACGGCGGCCGGCTCTGCGGTTCCGGTCCGTTCGGGGCAACTCCCTTATGTGCTGCCAAAGGCCGAGCAAATCTGGCGGCTGGAGCGGTCAGGCCCGGTGCAGGCCGGAGCACCGATGCGGGTTTCGGCAATTTCTGATGCGGGGCCGATCACCGGCTCCGTGAGGGTGGACGGGCGGTGAACCGGCACGGGCTGCAGCGTCAGTCTCCGGCGCGGAACGTCATGGTGATGTTCGCAGCCGTCATGATCGGCTGGGGGGCGCGCCCCTGTTCGGCGACCAATGGGGATCGCGCGCTGCTCCTCGGCGTAACGGTGAACGGCAACCCCGCGGGCGTGGTCACGGACTTCGTGGAACGCGGAGGACGGCTGTTTGTGCGCCGGTCCGACCTTGAGGCGATTGGAGTGACACTTGGCGCGACGGGGGTGCGCGACCGTGCCGACACGGAGATGCTGCCGCTCGACGGCTGGCCCAGCCTTTCCCACCGCTTCGACGAACGCTCGCAGACAATCGACCTTGCCGTTCCGGATACCCTGCTGCGCCCCACCCGAATCCGGCACGCTGCCGGAGCGATGGCCAGCGACCTGCCGGTGGAGAGCGGCTGGGGCGCGGTGCTGAACTACGACCTGTTCGGCACCAGCCTCGGTCCGAGGAACTTCGCTCAATTCCTGCTGGATGGTCGGGTGTTCACGCCGCACGGTGTGGCCGTCACGTCGATCCTCGGCAGACTTGGGCCGAGCCTCTACGGCGATTCCATCACCCGGCTCGAGTCGAACTGGGTGTTGTGGAATCCAGACTCGATGCTCAAAGCCCGCATCGGCGACGTGCTTGGCCGTGGCCTATCCTGGACCCGGCCCGTTCGCATCGGCGGAGTCCAGATCGGCACCGATTTCGCGGCGCGGCCCGACCTTGTCACCTTTCCAACACCGACCTTCGCTGGTTCGGTGGCGGTGCCGTCGAGCGTGGACGTGCTGGTGAACGGCGTGCGCCTGCTCACCCATGACGTGCAGCCCGGTCCCTTCGAGGTTCGGCAATTGCCGATCGTGACCGGGGCGGGCGAGGTCTCGGTGGTGACCCGCGACAGCACAGGGCAGGATGTTCGCCGAACCCTGCCGATCTACGCCAGCACCGCCATGCTGGCATCGGGCCTTTCCAGCTTCTCCGCCGAGGTGGGGGTGGTCCGGCTCAGTTATGGCCTGCTGAGCGACGATTACCGCGCGCCTGCCGGCTCGGTAACCTACCGCCGCGGCCTGTTCGACCACCTCACCGCCGAGATCCATGCGGAAGGCACCACCGGCGTGGGCTCCGGCATCGATCGCCGCCAACGCACCGGACGGGTGGCAATGGCGGGCGGTGGATTGATCGTCGCCGCCCCGCATCTGGGTGCCTTGTCCCTGGGATTGGCAGGAAGCGCGTCTGAGAACGGACGCAACGCCGCGCTCGCCACGGTGGCCGCGGAGCGGATCAGCCCGGGGTTCAGCGTCTCGGTGTCTGCGCAGGCGACGACGCGGGGTTTCGCCGATACCGCCGCGGCGTTCGGCGATCCCTTTCCGCGGGTCAGCATCCGCGGGAGTGTCGGCTGGACGATTGAGGGCATCGGCACCTTCGGCATGGCCTATGCCGGCCTGTGGAGGGATGCGGCGGCAGTGCAAGCGGTGGGGGCAGGTACCTTCGGGCACAGCACGAGACCGATAGGCGCCGCCACGGGCTTTGACGTTCTGTCGCTCCTTCCCGCGCAACGGGTTTCCGTTCTGTCGGCCAGCTTCTCGCGTCCGGTACTCGGCGAATGGGCTTACCTTTACGTGAACGCCTTTCGCGACTTCGGTGGCAGCACCGGTGTAATGGCGGGGATCAGCATTTCGATCGGACCGCGCGCGACCGTGGGCGCGAGCGCCTCGGCGGGGCGCGGCCAGACCTACGCGGCCGTGCAGGCCAGCCAGGGGGTGGTCGAAGTGGGCGATCTTGGATGGCAGGCCCAGGCCGCGCGGGGCGACCTGGAGCGGCAATTCGGCCTCACCGAGTATAAGTCCCCCTGGGGCCGGGTCACCACGGGTGTGGATCGCACTGGGCGGCAGACCGCCGTGCGCGCCGGGGTGCAAGGCGCGCTGGCCTTCGTCGGCGGCAACATCTTTGCTGCCAACACCCTGCGCGACAGCTTCGCCGTGGTTGATACGGGTGGGGAGAAGGGCGTAGGCGTGCTGCACGAGAACCGGCTGATCGGCCGGACTGACGGCTCAGGGCAGGCACTCGTGCCGAACCTCCGCTCCTTCGAGGCCAATCGCCTGGCAATCGATCCGTCAGACGTGCCGATCGACGCTGATGCCCTCGTGACCTCCCGCCTGGTTCGCCCGAGGGATCGCTCGGGCGTAATGGTCCGCTTCCCAGTAACGCGGAGCAGGGGTGCTCTGCTGCGGCTCGTGGATGCAACCGGGATGCCCCTTCCGGTCGGCGCCACCGTCAGCCTGCAGGGGCACGGCGCAGAAGGGGGTATGGCAGCAGGGGCGCCGGTGGGGTTTGGCGGCGAAGCCTATCTGACCGCCCTTACGCCATGGAACCGGATTGAGGTTACGCTGCCGGACGGCGCACGCTGTTTCGCTGAATTCGGCTTTGCTGAACGGAAGGGCGAGCTGCCAGTGATCGGCGCGGTGCCGTGCCGCGCAGCGGCAGGCACCTCGCCGTGAGGCGGGGAGCCTGGCTGGCCGCCACGATCCCGATCGCCGCTCTGCTCGCATCCGCATCGGGCGGGGCCGCCTTTGCCGCCGCGGCGTCCTGCAGCGTCGGAACAACGGCCTTTGCGTTCGGCACCTACCAGCCGCTTGCGGGAACGTCGCTGGCATCCACCGCAACGATTACCGTCGTTTGCGACCCGGGCTTGCTGACCTTTGTGAGCTACACGATCCAGCTTTCCGCCGGAGCCAGCGGGCAGGTGAACAACCGCCTTATGACGGGCTCGGCGGGCGGATCCCTGCGTTACCAGATCTACGCCGACGCTGCATATTCGCAGGTTTGGGGTGACAACTCGGGAAGCAGTCTGGAAGTGAGCGCTAGCTACTTGACCCTGCCGCTGTTGCCGTCGACCCGGACCTTCACGGCATACGGGTTGATGCCAGGCGGCCAGCCGGCAATACCTGGCACTTACTCGGATGCAATTTTGGTCACCGTCCGCTACTGAGGGACGAGTCGAAACCGGGCTGAACCGTTCCGATGCACTGATGATGAGACGTGCTGACCAGCCCCTGTTTGATGGGCGGACACATCCTCAGTGAGGATCGCCGTGGTCCTGGTGCTCCAAACTGGTCCGTCCGGAGCGCAAGTTTTTCGGGCACTGTGAGGCCCCGAGGAGGGGGACCTCGGGTAATCCTGATTGACGGCACCATCGTCACCGCCCACCCGAAGACGAGCGGCGCAAAGGGAGAACCTAACATCAAGCGATTGGTCGCTCACGCGGTGGCCTGACCAACAAGATCGTCGCCCTTGTCGATAGGCTCGACAACTTGGCGCGCTTCGTCCTGCTGCCAAGTCAGCGCCACGACACGATCGGTGTGCCGCCCCCAGTCGAGGGTGTCGCCTTCGGCGCCCTGCTCCGCGACAGGGCCCTGGACGCCGACCGGCTCCGGGCGGAACCCGACGCCCGGGGGACCGTCGCCGTCATCGCGCCCAAGGCCAACCGCAAAGGCCACGTCGACTTTGAGCGCCATGTCTATCGCTGGAGGCACCTGATCGAGAACCCTTCGCCAAGTTCAAGGAATTCCGCGGGGGCGCCAGCCGTTACGACAAGACCGACACCAGCTTCCACGCCAGCATCAACCTCGCGGCTGCCAGCATCGCCCCAGGATGAACGTCAACGGCCCCTCGTAGGGACAGGTCACCTGATCCATTCCGCCACGCAGCACCATTGCACAGGGGCGTCGGGCCGCTACTTTTTCCTTGGCAGCGGAGATAGAATACCGACATCTACCCCGAACCGGCTGATTGGAAGAGAAGAAGTGCCCGTCGAGCTTCGCCATTTGATATTCACGCCGTCAGAGATTATCGAGGCCATTTCTCTTTTCCGCAGGGCGCGGGGCCAGGCAATTCCAAGTGGTCAGGTAAAGTTCGCGCAGGCCGTCGGAGGGCAGTCGGACACGCCCCTTCATTTTCGACTTGTGATCCAACCCGATGTCGCTGCCAGGAATGACGCCTTCGACGCGGAATACAAGCTCGAACTGACCAGCGCCGAACTCGCGGCGGTCCTGATTATCTACTGCAAAAGCCGCAGCATCCCTATTCCCGCCGGTTCAACCAAGGCGCTGCAGAACTTCTCCGGCGAAATTGCCCTGACGATCGCCTCGAACACAAACAACAAGGAAGCTTTGGACAGGCTCCTGCAGAAGGTGGGAAATTTGGGCGAGCGCGACGAGGAGGGTATCGACAGGAGGCATCAGCCCACGGCGGATCTGGCGAAGCGTCTGGGTGCGCTCCTCAAGAAACGTGGCGAAACCATCGCATTCCTAGAAACGGCTTCGAGCGGCATGGCTTCGGCAAACATGCATCTCGCTCCGGAGACGAGCGCCTTCTGCCTCGGCAGCGCCGTGGTGCACTCGGAACGATGCAGCAACACGCTGCTCGCGATCACTGCGAAGGACCTCGCCTGGATGCAGTCGTCTCCCGCAACCTATGCCACTCTCCTCGCTCGCAAGACCCGCGAGCACTTCGGCGCGAACTGGGGTGTGGTTCAGGTCATCGAAGGCGAGTTCTTCGCTCCGAAGCCCGGGTACCGTTCCGGGCGCAGCTGGATCGCGGTTTCTGGCCCCGAGGAGGTTATCAGGGAAACCGGCAAGGCGCCCGACGAACCACTCGCTCGAATGCAGCACTACGCGAGGGCCTTGCTCGAGATCGTTCCCGCCGTGCTTGAGGGTCGAGGGCTTTGAAGATGGTTGAGTTCTTGCCGGGGCTTGAGTACGGGGACTCGGAGAGAATGCGGATATCCGGCGTCTTTAAGGCCACTCCTGCCTCCTGGTAAGTCCTGGCTTCACGGAACGGACCGACTGATGTCGAGAAGCCCACGGCCTTGAAGCCGCGCGCCGAGGCAGCGCCGACCAATTAGGTGAGCAACGCCATCCACGTTCCCCGCGACGTCCTGGTCATTCTGCATCGCGTCGCTGTGGAGCACGCGAGCCACAGGGCAGACAGCCTTCTGTCTCGGATCCTCGCGGAGTTGGTGCGCGCGAATGCGGCGGCTCTGCCTGATACGGTGTTAGAGAGGTGGTGGTGAGGCGTAAAACTGGCCGGAATGCCTACCCGGCCAACTGATCTGGGTTTGGGACTAATCCGACGCGATGGCGCTAAAGTGTCGGATGACATTGACCCCTGACCCGCACGGCCAAGCTGCCCTGATGCTGTGTGAGACCCTTGCCCTTCTCTTGGTCGAGAAAGGCGTCCTCCTCAAGAGCCAGGTGATTGAAGCCATCGACGGTCTGATCGAGGTCAAGGAGGAGGTTGCCGGGGTCAGCGAGAGCGTGGTGGTGAGCATCGTCTCGATTGGCTTGCTGCGGAACATAGCCCAAAGCATCGCCGCAGCGACTGTTCCGGAGCCCAGGCTGGTCACTTAAGAGCCACTCACAGGATCAGAGCATTCCTCCTCTACCCCCTTACAATCCTGCAAGCTACCTTTTCGCGGCTTCTCCGTTAAGGCCGCAGGGCTGCGCCGATTGGGCTCATCCGTGGGAACGCATCCGTTGCTGGAGATGTTGGATGGTCAGCGCCGCTGAGCACCGCGATCAGTCTTCGCCCTACCCCCACCCACCAACAATCTCTCAACAAGGAAGCTTTTGCACTTCGCGCTCTTGTCCGATCCGGACCGGCAGCTCTTGGACGAGCTCGCCGCACGGAAGGAGCATTTCTCGGTTAGTGTGGACATTGTCGGCGAAGGCATGGTGCCGCGCTCGGTGTTCCTGCTTAAGGAAGGCATGGCCATGCGCTACCGCAACGTGCCGGATGACGGGCGGCAGATCGTGACGTTCCTGATCCCGGGCGACTTGTGCGACATGCATATGTTCCTGCTCAAGGCGATGGATCACTCAGTCGAGACGATCACTCCTGCGCGTATCGCGTCGATCTCGCGTGAACGCATCATGGGCCTGTTCGGCTCCAAGCCTCGCATCTCCGCGGCATTGTGGTGGAGTTCCCTGCAGGAGGAGGCGATGCTGCGGGAGCGCATTGTCTCGCTGGGCCGCTGCGATGCACGGAAATGTATTGGTTAACCTGCTGTGCGAGTTGTTGTGGCGGCACACGGCTCTAGGGCTGACCGACGGCGAGGCTCCGTTCTCCGCTGACCCAAACCGAGTCGGGTGACACGCTGGTCCTCACCCCCGTGCATGTGAACCGCGTCCTCAAAGAGTTCCGGCAGCGCAGCCTGATTTCGATGGGTCGGCGAATGATGAGCCTGCTGAACGGCGAAGAGCTGCAGGCTCTGACCGGTTTTAACAGGGACTACTTACATTTGGGCGGCGCTCATGTGGAGGCCACGCGCTACTTCGATTCCCTGGAGAAAGCTCAGCGCGGCGATACCGATCCGGCCCTCTCATACTGCCCGGCTCAGAAGCTGACCTGGTTGAGGTAGGGGTAGCTCGTGAGGGGGAGTGGCCGCTCTGGGGTGAGTGCGTTCGAGGCGGTGCAGAGCGCGTCGACGAAGGCGTTGTAGCGCGCGAGCAGGCGATGGCTCAGATGTCGTTCGCGTAGGAACAACCAGACCCGCTCGACGGGGTTCATCTCGGGCGCACAGGGCGGCATCAGGACAAGGGTGACGTTTCCCGGGATGCGCAGGTCGCGAGCGATGTGCCATCCGGCTCCATCCACGACCATGGCGGCGTGCTCGTCAGGCGCAAGTGTGGACGAGAGATGCGCCCAGGTGTAGCGCTGGTCGCACAAGCCAGGAGGGCGCTGGTTTGGCTTACATGCTGGACGGGATCGACTGACAGAACCTGCAGCACACCTACCGACTGCAGGTCGCGGGCTGATCCTGTCAGGACATCGGTGATTGTGCTGGCAGTGGGTTCCGCTCTCCGATCCACTCCCTCCATGACGCCTGCACCGGAGCAGATCGACGACGTTGAGGCGCTCCGCGCGGCGCTGGCTGCGGAGCGCGAGACGACCTGACCAAGGCGCTGGACTACGCGCTCAAGCGCTGGGCGGCGTTCACCGGGTTCCTCATACGGCCGGATCTGCCTGACCAACAACGCAGCGGAACGCGCCCTCCGCGGCATCGCCCTTGGCCGAAAGGCCTGGCTGTTCGCGGGCAGTGACCGCGGCGGCGAGCGGACCGCGATCATGATCTCGCTCATCACCACTGCGAAGCTGAACGACGTCGACCCCAGAGCGTGGCTCGCCGACGTCCTCGCCCGCATCGCCAACCATCCCGCCTCCAGGCTCGACGACCTCCTGCCCTGGAAACGGAAGCCATCCGATATGGCGCTGGCAGCCGCCTGATCGTCACCCGCCGTACTCGGCGAATGGGTACGGTCGAACTGTGGCGCCTACCGAACCGTTGTGCGTCTTCCCTGCATGCGCAAGCAGGTGAACCGACGAGCTGCACAGTTCAGAATGGCACCAATTGAAAGCAGCGGGCAGCCACCTGATCCGCAGTGAGCGACCACATCGCAGACAGCCTTGTGGTCATAGTCACCTCGGCTTCCAACACTCCCGAAAGCTAAGGCCCATGGAGGATCTTCAGGCGGCCACAGCCTGGGGCTCATCCTGCCAGAGCGATCCACCATTGGTCACGTAGTCCCAGACATCCGGGCGTTCTTGCCGCATGCGTCCCAGCACTTGGCCAACAGGAGCCCAGCAAGGCTGGCGCAGACCATGGTGCTCGACGGCGGGGCCGATCGGCTGGAAGTGAATACCGCTGCCGCGGAGAAGGCGAAGCAGGGTGTGCTCCATGACCGCGCACCAGTTATGGATACCCATGTTCGCGCTCAGCTGGACGACACCTCGCATCAGACCGAGGCGAAGAGGGATGCCATCGACGGTGGCATCGCGGAGGCTCTTCGAGATAGCGAAACGGCTGATCTCGCCCGTGCCACGCCTCGGCAGCGAGCGGATCACCGGGCTCTCGCAAAGGCTGCTCATTGGCAGGTCGGCGCTCGGGCCGGTCGGCGAGGACGCGACGATCCGCACGGTACCAACAAGACGACCCGTGCTGCGCTGGGTCAGGAGTGCATGTCCGGCCCGCAAGTCGAAGCGGTCGGTTTCCAGCGTGCCTAGGCCCGGCTCGTAGCCGCGCTCCATGCAGTAAATCTGGTGCCGCAGACGATAGACGGCGCGGAGTTTCTCCGGTGTGTCCGCGACGGTGACCTCAAAGGCCTCGGCTGCTTCCAGAAGTCCAGTACGCGATGACATCGTGAACAACTCCCTTCTTCACGATTTAGTGATAACCTATGCACTCCTAGCGATGCAACCGAAAGTTGCATTCTCGCACCGGTCTACGTTCGGACCAAAAATAGGACGATCTTCGTATCGCAGTGATGGAAAATATACCTATGGCTGCGAGTCTGTTATGATCGTTGCTGGGCTCTGGTTCGCCGGTCTGAGGAACGTATGGACGCTGTTGGGTCTCGGAAAAGGGCCGTCGCGGAGGACGGCTTCAGGATTGGCTCCGCTGACACAGCACGCCGTAGGAGGCAGAGTCGGTCGCGCCGGGATCGCCCGGCGGAGGGCATGAGATGGCCGGCATCAAGGCCCATGCGCACTGACCGTCGGCTTGGCCATGAAACTTCAGACATGACGCCAAGCAGATCGGGGCCGAGGCGACCGGGGCAGGCGTGTTGGCTGACATCAGTACGTCGCGGGACTTCTTCGACGCGCGTCGGATAATCCGGAGAAACGTCAGCCTACGCTGAGAAGCAGGACTAACCCACACCATCCCAAGATGGCGCGGAGCGTGCTTCACCGGCCAGGTTGAGCTTGATCTCGTTGGCTGCTTTCATCGATAAAAAAATGGGCCTTCACCTACATGGCTCACACCTGTGGCCAAGTGCTTCCAGGCGAGCGCCTACAGGCCGGCAACCCTGCAGCCCGCACGGACACTGGAGGCCCTATGACCCAGAGGATTCGAAAACCGATCCAATCCGCTCTCCGGACAGGCATTCTCCAGGTGTAATGGAAACTGGATTCAATCACGGATTCGTGAGTTCTCTGGTTTGAACTTCTCTGCACCGAACAGTCTGCCCGGTGGAAAATTATACGTAGCCCTTTTGTGAGCCGATCACTATTGTGGGACAAACTGAGGCATTGAAGTTGTAGGACGCTGGATCATGGTTGACAAACCATCGAGCCCTGTACGGGCACGTGTCAGACATCTTCGCGTCATTTCGGATATGCCGGTATCATCGCACACTCACCAACCGCCCCGGCTGGGCGAAAAGTCATCGGGCCACAGTGTGATCGGGACCCTCGCAGCGGTCGCTGAGCAGCAGCCGCTGTCTGCAGAAAACGTCTGGCGTGTTGTGCTCGTCGGTGAGGCAGTCGGCCGTCTGGTCAGCCGGGCGCGGGACGGAGCGCTGCAGCTGCTCCAACTTACTGAACTAACCGACGCACAGCTTGACATCTACGAGGCTGCCATTGGGGCGTCGCGTGCCAACTAAAGCCAACGACCTTGTTAAGGTGCTGCGCTTGAGACCGCACAAGTTGTCAGTGCGCACAGAACGCTGACTTTGCTTCCCGGGTATCTTCGCGGTGTTTCGTCATCTGAATACCTCACTACTCGCGAAGGCCAGCACTACCTGGGCACTTGCGGACGCGACGTGATCGACCGACCTATTGGGGCACGACCTCGGTAGGGGGTGGT
The DNA here is from genome assembly GCF_042433125.1 of Muricoccus vinaceus. Classification (NCBI taxonomy): domain Bacteria; kingdom Pseudomonadati; phylum Pseudomonadota; class Alphaproteobacteria; order Acetobacterales; family Roseomonadaceae; genus Muricoccus; species Muricoccus vinaceus. The sequence goes on from NZ_JBHLVZ010000019.1 coordinate 144,504, forward strand.
CATGGCAGATGCTGTTCGTGGGGCGGGCGATCTGGACGCTTGGCTTGTCCCCTTCCTCGAAGTCATGGGCCGCAAGACGCGGCGGGGCTGGGCGCCGCTCCACCTGCGAGGGTTGCTTGGCCCTGGGGAGCGCAAGAGCCTGCAACCGATGGCGGCGAGGCTGGGGCTCTTGGGGCACGACCAGCTGCAGCACTTCATTGCAAGCCCCGCCTGGCATGACGCGCCGCTCTGGACGGTGCTGGCGCATGAGGCGGACCGGTTGACCTTCCCCCGCTGCGGTGGACACGGGTTAAGGCCTACGCGGCCGCGGCGAGTTGTTCCAT